>NZ_JBEXNT010000029.1:0-41825 GCF_040611255.1 Kitasatospora sp. NPDC002965
GCTTCGACGGCCCGGGCTCGTCCACCGAGGGCAAGCCGGACGACAAGGCGGGGAAGAAGGCCGCCGAGCGCGTGCCGGTCGCCCTGGACAAGGTGGTCCGCCGGGCGGTCGAGCACGCCGGCGAACTGGTCGGTGCCGGCCGGGTGCGGTTCTCCGTGCACGCCGCCGCCGTCGAGGTGATCGCCGACGAGCAGCGGCTCGCCCAGGCCCTGGCCCACCTGGTCGCCGACGTCAGCGGCGTCGGCCTCTCGCTGGACGCCGAACCCGCCCTCCCCTCCCCCGGCCTGACCGCGCCCGGACTCAACCCGGCCGGCGGGACCGCGCTGCCCGCCGGCGGCGGGGACGCGCCGATGGTCGTGCTCGCGGCCGCCCAGCGCGGCGAGGTCGCCCGGGTGGAGATCCGCGGCCCCGGCCGCGGCGGCAGCCCCGTCCACCTGCCGATAGCCCGCGCGGTGGTCGAGCGCCACGGCGGGGTGCTCCAGCCCCACGAGCTTCCGGGCCGCGCCGGCACCACGTACGTCGTCGAGCTTCCGCTGGACCCGGCCGCGGCGAAGGCAGCCGCCGAGCGCGCGGGTGCCGAGGGCCGCTCGGACCGGCCCAAGGAGAGCGACAGCGCCGTCCTGCCGGACCTGCCGGGCATCCCGGAACTGCCCACCGCGCGTAGTGAGGAGCCGACCGCGTCGGCCGCCGAGCCGGCCGCCGGGTCCGAGGGCGGGCCGGCCACGGCCGCCGGTCCGGCCGGGGCGACCGGGCCTTCCGATCCTTCCACCGCTTCCGTCCCCTCCGGGAGCACCGGGCCCGCCGGACCTGCCGGACTCTCCGGACTCTCCGGACTCTCCGGACCTGAGCGGGCCGCCGCCGAAGGTGCCCCGGCCGAGGAGCCGACCGCCGAACGCCGTGGCCGCCGCGGCCGACCCGCGGTCGAGGAGGCTCCGCTGGACCCGGCCGCGGACCGGCCGTCCCCCGGACACGCCTCCGGGCCGTCCGACCGGGGCGCCGACCCGTCGGCCGACCCGTCCGTGAACCACGGCGCCGCGCCCGGCGGACCCCAGGCCGCCCCCGGCCCCGTCGATCCGGCCGTACCCGCCGACCAGTGGCCGAACGCCCCGGCACGAATCGAGCGGGCCGTCCCCGAGCAGTGGAACGGCACCGGCAACGACCCCGCGTACGGGCGGCAGGGCCTCGGCGGCCCGGCCGGCCCCGAGAGCGACCCGTGGGGCAAGGACGACGGCCGCTCCGGCACGGCGTACGCGGTACCGGTCGAGACCGGGCACCTCGACCAGCGCGCCGAACAGAACGCCGGACAGCACCCAGAGCGGCAGACCGGCCCGCGGGGCGACGGCGGCCCGGGCCGGGACACCGGCGGCGACGCCGGCCCCCGCGGCCCCTTCGCCCTCGGCCCGGGCACCGGTGCGGCCGAGGCCGGCGCCGACGGCGCACCCACCGACGCCACCGCCGCCAACGCCCCGGAGGGCGACACCGGCCAGGAGCCCAAGCCGTCCCGTCGGCGCCGGGCACTGCCGGGCGCCGAGGACTCCTCCGGCGGGTTCGCCCTGCCCGGCGTCGCCGACTCCCCTCTCTACCCGGGCCTGGAGCACGCCCTGCCCGCCGGCCCCGCGCCCGCACAGCCCGAACCGGCCGCCGCGCCCACCGGCCGGCGCCGCCGCCTGGCCGTCCCGCCCGGCCCCGGCGCCGAGACGCCCGGCACGCCGGACGGCGCCCCGCCGGCACCGTCCGCGCTGCCCGCGCTCCCCTCCGCGTCCCCGTCCGGCCCGTCCGCCCCCGGCGACCAGCGGGAGGACAGCCCCCTCCCGGTCGGCACCGGACTCGGCGAGCTGGCCCCGCCGCGCCCGCTCGGCGCGCCCGGCGCCACTCCGCTCGGCCCGGTCGCCATCGCCCCCGACGCACCGCAACCCGTCGCCGCGAACCGGCCGGCCCCGCGGGTGATGGCCGAACTGCCCGCCGCACCGACCGCCCAGGACGAGGCCGCGTACACGTCGATGCCCGCCCCGGGCGCCGACGGCGGGCCGCGCCGCCTGCTCGTCTGGCCCGAACCCGACCCGGCCACCCGCCAGGCGCTCCAGGACCGCGGCTACCGACCGGTGATCGTCCGCTCCCGCGAGGAGGTCGACGCCCAGGTCTCCGGCTTCCCCGCCGCGCTCTTCGTCGACCCGCTGACCGGCCCGATCACCCGCACCGCGCTGCAGTCGCTGCGCACGGCGGCGCTCAACAGCCGGGTCCCGGTCGTGGTCACCGCCGGCCTCGGCCAGGCCACCCGCGACGCCGCGTACGGCGCCGACCCGGCCGTCCTGCTGCGCGCCCTCGCCCCGCGCGACGGCGAGAACCACGCCCCCCGCGTCCTGCTGGTCGAGGGCGACCCGGACATCGCCGCCGCCATGATCGGGAGCCTGGAACGGCGCGGCATGCACGTCGAGCACGCGGTGGACGAGAACGACGCCGTCGCCCGGGCCAGCAGCGTGCAGCCCAACCTGGTGGTGATGGACCTGTTCCAGATCCGCCGCCGCCGGGTCGGCCTGCTCGACTGGCTGCGCACCAACGACCGGCTGCACCGGACCCCGCTGGTCGTCTACACCTCGGTCGACCTCGACCCCCGCGAGCTGCCCCGGCTGCGCACCGGTGAGACGGTGCTGTTCCTCGCCGAGCGCTCCACCAGCGACGACGTCCAGTCCCGGATCGTCGACCTGCTCGGACGGATCGGCGCCATGGGCGAGGCGGGCGTCGCGGCCGCGGGCTGACCCCCGCGGGGTCCGCTCGTCAGAGCCGCTCGCCGGGTCCGCTCGCCGGGTCCGCCCGCCGGGTCCGCCCGCCGCCGGGAACGGCGAGGGCCGGCCACCCCGTTCCCGGGAGTGGCCGGCCCTCGCCGTTCGTCGCGCCCGCCGTCCCCTACTCCTTGCCGAGCAGGGTGACGTCCAGCCGCTCCGCCGCGTAGTCGGCGCGGATCACCTTCTTGTCGAACTTGCCGACCGAGGTCTTCGGCACCGTCTCGACGATCGCCCAGCGCTCGGGCAACTGCCAGGAGGCGATCCGCCCGGCCAGGAACGCCCGCAACTCCCGGAGACCGGCCGTGGCACCCGGGCGGAGGACCACCGTCGCCAGCGGCCGCTCGCCCCACTTCTCGTCCGGGACTGCCACCACGGCGGCCTCGGCGACCTCGGGGTGGGCCATCAGGTGGTTCTCCAGGTCCACCGAGGAGATCCACTCGCCGCCGGACTTGATCACGTCCTTGGCCCGGTCCGTGAGCGTGAGGTAGCCGTCGGGGGTGATGGTGCCGACGTCACCGGTGCGCAGCCAGCCGTCCTCGGAGAACTTGTCGTCCGGGCGCTCCGGGTCGCTGTCCGCGCCCCCGTAGTACGCACCCGCGATCCACGGGCCGCGCACCTCCAGCTCGCCCGCCGAGGCGCCGTCGTGCGGCATCCGCTCTCCGCCGGGACCGATCAGCCGCGCCTCGACGGAGGCCGGGAAGACGCCCTGGGTGACCCGGTACGGCCACTCCTCCTCCGGCGTGAGGCCGCCGGGCGGCTGGGCGAAGGAGCCGAGCGGCGAGGTCTCGGTCATGCCCCAGGCATGCACGACCCGGATGCCGTGGCGCTCCTCGTAGCCCTCCATCAGCGCCGGCGGACAGGCCGAGCCGCCGATGACCACCATGCGCAGGCTGGAGGTGTCGTAGTCCCCCGCGTCCAGCTCGTCCAGCAGGCCGCTCCAGATGGTGGGCACGGCGGCGCTGACGGTGGGTCGCACCGCGGCGATCATCTCGGCCATCGGCCGGGGCTGGAGGAACCGGTCCGGCATGAGCAGGCTCGCGCCGGACATGAAGGCGGCGTGCGGGATACCCCACGCGTTGACGTGGAACATCGGGACCACCGGCAGCGCGACGTCGCGGGGGGTGAAGGCGAAGTTGTCCCCGGTGTTCACCTGGAGACAGTGCAGGTAGACCGAGCGGTGGCTGTAGAGCACGCCCTTCGGGTCACCTGTGGTGCCGGAGGTGTAGCAGAGCACGGCAGCCCGGCGCTCGTCGATGTCCGTCAGCCAGGGGTAGGAGGACGGCCGGTCCGCGATCAGGTCCTCGTACTCGTGCACGGTGCCCGCGAAGCCGTCCAGCACGGACCGGTCGCCGGGCCCGCTGACCACGATGTGCCTGAGCGTCGGGTTGAGGTCCGGGAGGACCGCGGCCAGCAGCGGCAGGACGGTGCCGTTGACGAGGACGACCCGGTCGGCGGCGTGGTTGATGATGAACGACAGCTGGTTCGCCGGCAGCCGCAGGTTGAGCGTGTGCAGCACCGCGCCCATCGCCGGCACCGCCAGGTAGGCCTCCAAGTGCTCCGCGTTGTTCCACATCAGCGTCGCGACCCGGTCGTCCGCCGTCACGCCGAGCTCGTCCCGCAGCGCGCACGCCAGCTGCGCGGCCCGCGCCCCCACCTCCGCGTAAGTCCGGACCACCGGACCGGTCCCGTCCCAGGTGGTGACGGTCGAACGCCCGTGGATGGTCGACCCGTGCTCAAGAATCCTGGCGACGGTGAGCGGTACGTCCTGCATCGTGCTGAACACGGGTCCTCCTCGACCTGGGCGGCACTGCGGCGGCTGCTGCCCCTGAGAACCGCCCCGGCCACCGGGCCGGCTACTGGGCGGTAACGCGGGCAGCCGAGCCCGATTGTGCCCCGCCGCCTGCCCGATGTCAGTATCCCGACCCCGTTGCCCCGATCACGACTTCGTCCCGGTCCCGCCCGACCGGTCGCCGCGCCGCCCGGGCGGTCGGCCCGGTACCACAGTCCGGAAGGCCCGGTGGCGCGCGCGGGGCGGGCGGGATACTGGGGGCATGGGTGACGGACGTGGCGAACGACGGGTGGGACGGGGGCCGGCGGAATTTCGGGTGCCGTGCCCGTGCTGCTCGGGCGGGGTGCGGACGCAGGCGCGGGTCGGGGTCCGGGCGGACCGGACCGGGACGGGGTACATCCCGGAGACCTGCCGCTACTGCCACGGGCAGGGGTGGTTGGCGCTCACGCTGCGGGAGTGAGCGGGGGGCGGTCCGCCGACCGCCGACCGCCGACGGGCCTTGCCGGGCGGCGGCACGGGTCGGGCCGTTGCCGTCGACCGTTGCCGTCGGGCCGCTGCCGTCGGGCCGCTGTCCGACCCGGGCGCGGCGCGACTGCCGGCCGGTCAGCCGGCCAACGGGGCGTCGACCTGGTTGCGGTCGACGATGAGCGTCGCGCCGCCGTACGTCTCCTCGACGTTGCCGCGGTACTGGTGGACGCGCTGGTGGTCGGCCCAGAGGTCGGAGGTGAGCGGTCCGCCGCCGACGGTGTCGGCGTGGTCGTCCCAGCGCGCGTACCAGAGGGTGTCGGGCAGCGGGGAGCTACCGGCGCGGGCGGCGGCCGCGAGATCGGCGATGCCGGAGTCGAGGCTGGAATAGAAGCCGGACCGGAACCCCGCCGTGTGCAGGCCCTCGGTCCAGCCGAGGGTGAAGTCGACGACGCCCTGACCGCAGGCCGGGTCGCGCATCGGGTACGCCTCGATGTCCAGGAAGACCGGGCTGCCCTCGCCGATCCCGACCGCCCGGAGTCCCGCGACCGCCTCGGCCGCCTCCTCCCGGCCCTGCTGGACGGCCCGGGCCGGGTCGATCCGCTTCGGCTTGCGCTTGAGCTCGCTGCACGGCGCCTGCAGGCCGACGTGCACGGGCAGGAACCGCCAGCCCATCTCGCGGGCCTGCCGGACCCAGTCCGCGGTGAGCCTCGGCTGGGTGCAGCCGCGCTGCCCGCCGCTGGTGTAGATGCCGAGCGCGCCGTACGGCGAGCTGTCGCGCCAGGCCCGCAGGGTCTCCAGCGGCGGCGCGGTGCAGGCGTCGAAGGCGGCACCGGCGTAGAGGTCCCGGGTGCGGAGGGCCGGCGGCCCGAACCGGTCGGGGAGGACGGTGGGGCGGATGCGGGGGACGGCGGCGGCCGCCGGAGCGGCCTCGTCGGCGCTCGCGCCCGGCCCGCCGGCGGCCAGCAGGAGGACGAGGGAGGCGGCGGCGATGGCCGCAGGGCGGAGATAGCGCACGCCGCCTTGATACTGACGGACCGTCGGGCACGGGCGGCTGCCGCGCCGCACGCGCCCTGGAAGCTCACCCTTTCGGACGCACCCGTCCGTATCCGTCCCGATTTTTGTAACGAGCTTGCTGCCCAGTGGCTCCTTACGGCAAACTCGCCAGCATGCCCACGCCCAACCCCACCGGAACCGCCGCCCCGCCGTCGGCCGCAGCCGTCGCCGAGGTCCTTGCCATGCCGCCCGCCCCCGTGGGCGATCCCGTCGGCGAGCGCGGTGGCCGGCGACGAGGCGACGCCCCCGGAGACGGGCTGCCGCCGGACGCACGACCCGGCCGACCGTCCGGCCGACGGTTCCCGAACTTCCTGCGGCGCCCGGAGCGGATCCCGGCGCCGCTCCTCTGTCTGACCGCGATGTTCCTGGTGCAGACCGGGATCGCACTCTCCAAGCCGCTCTTCGGTCCGCTCGGGGTGAGCGGTACGACCTTCCTCCGGCTCAGCTTCGCGGCGGTCGTCCTGCTCGCCGTCACCCGGCCGCAGCTGCGCGGGCGCCACCCGCGCGACCTGGCCGCCGCCGGACTGCTCGGCATGGCCTCCGCAGGGATGACCCTGCTGTTCGCCGGGGCGATCGACCGCCTGCCCATGGGCACCGCCGCGACGATCGAGTTCCTCGGCCCGCTCGCGGTGGCGCTGTTCTTCGCCCGCCGTGCCAGCCACCTGCTCTGGGCGCTGCTCGCGGCCGGCGGGGTGGCGCTGCTGACCCTGCTCGGCGAGGGCGGGGACGGGAGCGGGTCGGGGCTCGACCCGGTCGGTCTGATGTACGCGTTCGGCGCGGCCGCCTGCTACGCCGCGTACATCCTGTTCACCGACAAGGTCGGGGCCGCGTTCCAGGGGTTCCAGGGGCTGGCCGTCTCGATGACGGTCGGCGCGCTGGTGGTCGCGCCGTTCGGGCTCGGCGAGGCCTGGGACGGTCTGACCGAACCGGGGGCCTCGCCGCTGATGCTGCTGCTCGCGGTCGCCGGGGTGTCGCTGCTGCTGCCGGTGATCCCGTACGCGCTGGAGATGACGGCACTGCGGAGGATGCCGCAGCGGGTGTTCAGCGTGCTGGTGAGCCTGGAGCCGGCGGTCAGCGCGCTGGTCGGGCTGGTGGTGCTGGGGCAGCTGCTGGGTGCGTCGCAGCTGGCCGGGATCGGTTGCGTGGTGGCCGCGAGCGTCGGGGCCACACTGACCGGCCGGCGCTGAACCGGCCTGCTTGGACCGGCTTGGTCGGACCTGCCGACGACGGACCTGTCGACGACGGAACGGCCGGCGGGAACACGGCCAGCGGGGACACGGCCGGCGGGCCCGGGGCGCGTACCACTCGGTGCGCGCCCCGGCCCGTTCCCTACGGCCTCACGCCTCACGGCCTCACGGCGTTGCGGCCCTGAGGCATCGCGGCGCCACGGCCTTACGGCGACGGGGCGCTACGGCCAGAGCAGGGTGCGGGACCACTCCGGTGTCCGCACCGGCCCGGTCCGCGTGTAGCGGAGGCGGACGTGGTGGCGCTCCGCGTGGCCCTGCCAGAACTCCACCTCGTGCGCCCAGAGCGTGTAGACCGTGTGCCCCGCGGCGACCGCGTCCGGGGTGGCCTCCAGCCGGCGACGGGCGACCGCCACCGCCTCCTCGTACTCGGCCGGCGAGGCCAGCGGCTCGCTCTGGCGACCGACCAGCGCGCCGATCCGGGCGGCCGGGGACCGCGTCGCGAACTCGGCTGCCGCGACCTGGTCCGCAGCCCGCTCGACGGTGCCGCGGACCCGCACCTGGCGGCCCAGCTGCGGCCAGTACACGGTGATCGCGGCGGCCGGGTGGTCGCCGAGCTGGCGGCCCTTCGGGCTGTCCGCGGCGGCGGAGAAGACCCAGCCGGTGCCGGCGGCGTCGATGTCGCGCAGCACCAGGACCCGGGCGTCCGGCATGCCGTCGGCGTCCACGGTGGAGAGCGTGACCACCTGCGGGTCCAGCACCCCCGCGTCGAGCGCGGTCGCGAGCCAGTCGACGAACAGCGGGCCGGGCTCGGCCGGGGCCGCCTCGGCGTCGAAGGTCGGCAGCGGGCGGGTCATCGGCGGACGGCCGAGCAGCAGCTCGGGCACGGACCTGGGCTCGGGCCGGTGTTCCGTCCCCGGCGCCGCGGCCGGGCCCTGGACCGGCTGCGAGGCCGGCTGCGAGGCCGCCTCCGGGGCCGGCTGCGGGTTCTGCCCGCGGCCCGACTCCGGGCCCGGTACCGGCCTGGTCCCGCCCGGACCGGTCAGGCCCTCCTCCTCCGCTGCCATCGCGCCCTTCCTTCCGGTTGCCGCTGCCGCAGTCCCGCAACGGGCGGGCCACCGGGGCCCGGGCGCGCGGGGTGCGCTGTCGGAGCGCAACCGTACCGCCGCACGGTGACGAACCCGGGCGCGGGCCCTGGAATGAGGGCTCCCTCCGGGACGCCGTCCCGGGCACAGGGGCGGGCCGAGTGCTCGACGCACCGGTCCGGACGCGCCCGTGGGCGGCACCGACGTGCGGTGCCGCCCACAGGACCGGTTCGCGGTGACCCTTTCCGCTACCCGGTTACGCATCTCGCGATCTTTTCCGACCGCTTCGCTTCGATTCACTTCACTGTCTGCCTCGAACCCCGCCGCGGATGCTCAGCTCACCCACGACCACCCACCTCCGGCGCCCCCGCCGGCGATGGTTCACGGTCCATCGGCGCTCAGTTGAAGATCGGGGCGAAGACGACGTTGAAGTTCTTGTTGGACTGGCCGGCCAGGATGGCCCCCGAGTTGTCCTTCACCGCGAGGGTGTTGGCCTGGTTCGAGGCCCCGGCCCCGGTGGCCGTCTGCTGGTTCGAAACGTAGTTGCCGTCGACCGAGCCGAAGATGTTGCCGGTCCCGATGTTGGACACCACCCCGCTGTTGGACCCGTCGTTGGCGAGCGCGCCGTTGTCGGCGGCGGCGGCACCGGCCCCGGCGAGGAGCAGTCCCGCCGCGAGCGGGGCCGCCACCAGAAGACCGGCCACCTTGCGGGTACGGATGCGAGCCATGAGAGCCTCCAAGAAACGGTAAATCGTGCAATGTGTGCGGGAGTTCGCCGGCCAGACGAACACCTGCGGGCTGCGACGCCGAGGGAAAGACTTCCGCAACAAATCGACAAAGCACTACCTCACGGCAGGCTTTTCGCCCTTTAGCGTGATATCCAGCAGCCCGGTGCATAACCCGGGCCCAAACGGAAAGCGCGCCGACACACCGCCACCGACCTGCCGTATCGCCCGAACGGTCGGACACGATCGAAGCTCCAGGGGCGGCGCGACGAGCAGCACACGGAGAACCCGGCGCACAACCCTGGCGCGAAACATCCCTGAACGCGCCCCCTGAAAGTTCGGTCGCGCTACCGTGTCGACATAGTGAGCCATTCTGCGACAGTCTGACAATCCGGTGATTCACCGATCGGCCGGGAATCCGATCAGATCGCTTTACCGGGGTTGAGAATGCCCAACGGGTCGAAGACCGCCTTCAGCTGCCGCTGCAGCTCCCACGCCACCGGACCGAGCTCCCGCGCCAGCCACTCGCGCTTGAGCAGCCCGACCCCGTGCTCCCCGGTGATCGTGCCGCCCAGCTCCAGCCCGAGCGCCATGATCTCGTCGAAGGACCGCTGCGCCCGCGCCGTCTGCTCGGCGTCCGCCGCGTCGAAGATGACGATCGGGTGGGTGTTCCCGTCCCCCGCGTGGCTCACCACCCCGATGGTCAGCCCGTGCCGCTCGGCGATCACCGCGACGCCGGCCAGCATCTCGGCCAACCGTGAACGCGGCACCGCCACGTCGTCGATCATCGTGGTGCCCAGCCGGTCCAGCGCGGGCAGCGCAAGGCGGCGGGCCTCCAGCAGCATCTCCGACTCCGCCTGGTCGTCGGCCGGCACCACCTCGGTCGCCCCCGCGGCCCGGCAGAGATCCCCCACGGCGGCCAGGCGGTCCACCCGGTCCGGACCGTCGAAGGCCACCAGCAGCAGCGCCCGGGTCGACTCCGGAAGTCCCATCTGCCCCAGCTCGTTGACCGCCCGGACCGACACCGCGTCCATCAGCTCCATCAGCGACGGCGTGAAACCGCGCGCCATCACCTCGCAGACCGCTTCACACGCCGCGGCCGCGCTCGGGAACTCCGCCGCCAACGCCAACTGCGGCTCGGGTGCCGGCCGCAGCGCCACCACCGCCCGGACCACCACGCCCAGCGTGCCCTCCGAGCCGACCAGCAGCCGGGTCAGGTCGTAGCCGGCGACGCCCTTGGCCGTCCGGCGCCCCGTGGTCAGCAACCGCCCGTCCGCCAGCACCACGTCGAGCCCGAGCACGTACTCGCTCGTCACGCCGTACTTCACGCAGCACAGCCCGCCCGCGCCGGTGCCGATGTTGCCGCCGATCGTGCAGGACTCCCAGCTCGACGGGTCGGGCGGATAGGCGAGCCCCGACTCGGCCGCCGCCCGGGAGAGCTCGGCGTTCACCACACCGGGCTCGACCACCGCGATCCGGTTCACGGGATCGAGCTCCAGGATCCGGTTCATCCTCACCATCGACAGCACGATGCAGCCGTCCACGGCGTTGGCCGCGCCGGAGAGCCCCGTCCGCGCCCCCTGCGGGACCACCGGGACACGAAGGGCCGTGGCGGTCCGCATGACGTGCTGCACCTGCTCGACCGTCTCCGGGAAGACCACCACGGCCGGGACACCGGCCTCGCAGAACCCCGCCATGTCGCGGCTGTAGGCGGCCGTCACATCCGGGTCCACCGCCAGCGCTCCGGGAGGGAGACCCTCTGCCAGCCGGTCCGTCAGATCACTCATCGCCGCCTCCGCCCGCGCGGCCCGGGCCTGCCGCACCGGTGCCGCCGCTGTGTCGCTCCGTCAACGTGCCGGCGCCCCGGCCTCCCTCGCCGCCGTCGTGCTCGTGCCGTGCGGGGCAGGGGCAGCACCACGGGCCACCGCTCCGGACCGGCCCTCCGACCGCGTCCGGCTCTCGCACTCTGCCCGGCGCCCGGCCACCCGGCAAGTACGCAGCTCCGCGCCCCACCCGCACGCACCCAAGCACCCAAGCGCCCAGGCTCCCAAGCGGCCGGCTACCGGCTACCGGCTACCGCTCAGGGCGGCCGGACGGCCGCAGCGCCCTGGAGCCCAGCGCGGCGAGCCCTGCCGCGGCGGTGGCCGACGCACAGAGCACCGTCGGCACCCGGGCGCCGGCCGCGTCGGCGAGCAGGCCGAGAAGACCGGTCGAGACCACCAGCGCCGCGCTCTGCACGAGCGTCAGCAGTGCCTGCACCCTGGACAGGTGGCCGACCGGTGCGGCGGCCAGGACGAGCGGGCCGAGCCGGCCGGCGAACAGTCCCGACCCCACCCCCGTCACCACCCCGCCCAGCGCGGCCACCCCGGGGTCCGGCGCCCAGGCCAGCACCGCGACACCCAGGGCCGCCGCACCGAGCCCGACCCCCGCCACAGCCCCCGGCCCGACCCCGGACCTCGCCCCGGACACGGCCCTCCCCGGCCTCCGACGCGAACCACCCCGGCCCCGACCGCCGCGCAGCGACAGCAGGACCGCCACGGCGAGCACCCCCGCGCCCTGCCCGCCCGCCACCAGGCCGGCCGCACCGGCACCCCACCCGCGCTCCCGCGCCAGCAGCGGCACGAGCAGCGAGCCCACCGGCAACAGGACCCCCGCCGCCGCCCCGGTGAGCAGCAGCGCCGCCCGCAGCAGCCGGTCCCCCTCCGCCGACCGCACCCCTGCGGCCGCCTCACGTAGCAGCCCGGGCACGACGCCGGCTGCCTCCGCCACACGCTCCCCCGCCCCGCCCTTCGCCGGGGCCGCCTCCGGGGCCGCCGGAGCCACCTCCGCGTCCCCTCTGACCCGCACCCGCAGCAGCACCAGCAGGAGGACCGCGAAGCTCACCGCGTCCGCCAGGGCCGCCACCGGCAGCCCGCCCACCGCGACCAACGCCCCGCCGATCGGCGCCCCGAGCAACGCGGCCACCTGACCAGCGGCCTGACGCAACGCCAGAGCGCGGGGCAGTTGCCCGGGCTCCACCAGCCGGCGCGGCATCGACCCGCTCGCCGGAAGGTAGAACGCGTCGACCACCCCGACCACCACGGCCGCCACGACCAGCAGCCGGAGCGGTGTGCCCCGACCGCCCGCCGCCACGGCCAGGGTGAGCGTCGCGGCCAGCATCACCGCGTCCCCGGTGAGCATCACCCGGCGTGCGCCCCACCGGTCGGCGACCGCACCGCCCAGCAGGACCAGGACCGTGCGCGACACGGTGATCGCCGTGAGCACCAGGCCGGCCGCGCCGCCGCCGTGCGCGGCCGCGGCCCAGCCCAGGGCGAAGTACAGGGCGGCGTCGCCCAACGCCCCGACCTGGGCACCGGCCAGCCAGAGCAGGTAGGACCCCGGCAGGCCCGGGCGGCTCGTGTCGTCGGACCCGCCCCGGTCGTCGGATCCGCTCGGGCTACCCGGGCTGCCGGCTCCGTCGGGCGCGGTCGCACCGGTGATCGTCATGCCGGCCGACGCTAGGACCCTCGACCGGCTTGAGGGCAAGCGCTCCGACCGATGCGGCGCCTACGCCCGGCCCACCGGCTCCTGGAGCTCGGTCACCCAACCGGCCGGGTCGTCCGGGCACTCCAGGTAGAGCTCCCGCGCGTACCCGGCCGAGCGGTACCCGTTCTCGTCGATGAACCGCGCCAGCGCCTGGAAGGAACCCAGCGTGTCGTCCATCGAACCGCGGTGCACCACGGTCACCGCCTCCTCGATCTCCGGCAGGTCGACCACAGCGAAGCCGTGCTCCCCACCCGGCTCCACCGAGGCCCCGACCGGCACGGCCACCCGTACCAGCACCGCCGCCCCGTCCCCGTCCGGGAGGTCCTCGTAGCAGGCGACGGACGGTCCTGTCTCCGCCACTCCGGCCGCCGCCAGCCTGCCGCAGAGCTCCGCGAACAGCGGCCCGACCACCGGCCCGACGTCCTCCGGCTCGTAGCTCGCCGCGACCGCCGTCAACTCGGCCACCCGCACCGACGGCACGCGCTTCACCACGACATCGTGCGTGGACATGGTCCCCTCGCTCTCGATCGTCCGGAGCCTCGCCTCGACCCGGGTCAGCCGCTCCGCGTCCGCCGCCATCGCTGCGGCGAGCTCGGCCCGCCGCAGCCGCAGCATCCCGCGCAGCTCGGCCGCGCCCACCTCCTCGTCCAGGACGGCCCGCACCTGCTGCAGCGTGAAGCCGAGGTCCTTGAGGGCGATGACGCGGTTGAGCCGGGCGAGTTGGGCCGCCTCGTAACAGCGGTAGCCACTGACCGGGTCGACCCGGGCCGGGCGTAGCAGCCCGATCGCGTCGTAGTGGCGCAGCATGCGGACCGACACCCGGCCGTGCTTGGCGAAGTCTCCGATGTTGAACATGATGCCTCCAGTGCAGACCCTCACACCGTGTCATGGTCAAGCAGCGGGACTCCGCCCTCCCTGCACTCCTCCCGGTCGCCCTCTCGCCGTCGTCGTGTCCGGACCGTCCCCGCCGCTCAGTCCGTGACGTCGAACCCCCGCCGGTCCCCCAGTGCCTGCAGGCTCCGCTGCCCGGGGATCCCGTTCGCGTCACCGCCCGAGTAGCCGAGGCTGCGCTGGAACGCCGCGTACGCCTGCACCGACCGGGTGCCGAGCGAGCCGTCCACCCAGCGCTGCTCCAGGAACCCCTCGTCGGCCAGCGCCTGTTCGACGATCCGGACCTCGCCGCCGTACGTCTGGTGGCCCTGCTCGGCCCCCGGATCGGTACGCGCCGCCGCCACGACGTGGGCCAGCGAGACGCGCCGCGGCGAGGGCAGCCGGCCGAGCAGCCTGCGCAGCGACCCCTCGCCCGGGACCCCGTCCGCGTCGGGCCCCGACAGGCCCAGACTGTGCTGGAAATCCTGGTAGTTGAGGGTGTCGGCGTCCCGCCAGTCCTGGTCCGGCCCGGACTGGTAGTGCCGTCCGAAGCCCTGCCGGACCAGCGTCTGGCCCACCTCCAGGACGTGCGGCCCGTGCGCCCCGTAGCCGTACTCCAGGCCGTTGAGGGTCACCCGGTACCGGGCCGGGCCGGCGGAATCGGCCCGCGGCGGGGGCACCGGCGCCCCGCCGCCCGCCTCCGCCACGATGCCGGGCAGCACGACCTCGCGGAACTGTCGCGCCCGGACCTCCCCCGGGCAGGCCGTCCCGCCGTCCGACCACTCCGGGAACATCCGGTGCACCCCGAACCCGGCGGCGTCCGAGGACAGGCAGGCCCGTAGCGGGATGTCGTGCCGCTGGTGCAGCCAGACCCCGAGCGCGATCAGCGCCCTCACCTGCGCGTCCGTCCACGGGTCGGTGCTCCGGTCGTCACTCGCCGACTCGATGCTCACCGCCCCGGTGCCGTCGGCCCGGCGGTTGGCGCGCATGTTGGCGTCGGCGCGGGTCTCGGTGCCGACGAACTGACCGACCGAGCCGTCGTACCCCACCCCGAAGTGCGACTCCAGGTTGGTCGAGTCCCGCCAGTACTCGTACATCCGCCGCGGCGTCCACGGCGCCGCCACACTGTGGAAGATCACCTGCGTCGGCGTGATCGCCGCCTGCTCGTCCGACTCGGGCTGGAGCTCCATCTTCTCCGCACCGGGGTACCAGGCCATCCGTCTCTCCTCGCCAGGCCCAGGGCAGTCCGCCCCTTGCATCCGGCTAAACGAGACGCACACCCCCACACGAGGACACCTCTGCCCCAAACCCCCCGTTCAGGTGAAACCGGGACAACTCCGATCCCCCGGGCCCCACCTCCCCCCACCCCCGAAAACACCGAAGGCGGGTGCCGGAAGCTTCCGGCACCCGCCTTGAGCAGGTGGTTTTCTCCAACCAGCGGAGAGCGTGGGATTCGAACCCACGGTACGGGGTCACCGCACGACAGTTTTCAAGACTGTTCCCTTAGGCCGCTCGGGCAGCTCTCCAGGCGGAGGTCAGCCTAACGGGTCCGGCGGGCTTCGGTGCACCGGGTTTCGGGGCGGGGTGGGGTCAGTTGTCGCCGACGCGCTCGGCGAGGGTGACCTTGGTGTTCAGGGTCTGGCCGTTGCGGGTGTACTCGACGTCGACGGTCTCGCCGGGCTTGTGCGTCCAGATCTTGCTGACCAGGGCGGGACCGTTCTCGATCGGGCTGCCGCCGAGCTTGGTGATGACGTCGCCCGGCTTGAGGCCGGCCTTGTCGGCGGCGCCGCCGGGGGTGACGGCCGGGGTGCCCTGGATGTCGCGGGTCTGGATCTGGGCGCCGTCGCCCTTGTAGTCGTCGTTGCGCAGGACGTCGAGCTTCGCGTACACCGGCTTGCCGGTCTTGATCAGGGTCTCGGCGACCCACTTGGCCTGGTTGACCGGGATCGCGAAGCCCAGGCCGATGGAGCCGGCCCGGCCGTTGCTGGAGGCGTTGGACTGGATCGCCGAGTTGATGCCGATCACCGCGCCGCCGGAGTCGAGCAGCGGACCGCCGGAGTTGCCGGGGTTGATGGAGGCGTCGGTCTGCAGGGCGTTCATGTAGGAGGACTGGGCGCCGGTCTCGTCGCCGGAGGCGACCGGGCGGTCCTTGGCGCTGATGATGCCGGTGGTGACCGTGGACTCCAGGCCGTACGGGGCGCCGATGGCGATGGTGGAGTCGCCGACGTTGACCTTGTCGGAGTCGGCCAGCGGAAGCGGCGTCAGCTTGCCCTTGGGCGGGCTGTCGAGCTTGATGACGGCGACGTCGTAGCCCTCGGCGCGGCCGAGCACGGACGCGTTGTAGGACGAGCCGTCGGCGAACTTGACGGTCAGTTTGCCGCCGCTGGACGCGGGCGCGACCACGTGGTTGTTGGTGAGGATGTGGCCCTCGGTGTCGAAGACGAAGCCGGTGCCGGTGCCCGACTCGCCGTTGCCCTGCGCCTTGATGGTGACGACGCTGGGCAGCGCCTTCTGCGCGATGCCGGCCACCGAACCCGGGGCGGCCTCGTTCTTCTGGGAGTTGTTGGCCTGGACGGTGGTGCTGGTGCGGTCGGCCGCGGCGCTGACGCTCTTGTCGTCACGGTCCGCGACGACGACGCCGACCGCGCCGCCGGCGATGCCCGCGACCAGGGCGACGGCCGCGACCAGGGCGATCAGGCCGCCGCGCTTCTTGCGCGGGCCGCCGGGCGTGGGGGCGCCGGGGTACTCGGACGGGTAGCCGAGCGGGCCGCCGGGGCCGCCGGGCGCGCCCGGGCCGCCCGGGGTGATGTCGTGCGCGGCCCAGCCGCCGAGCGGCTGGCCGGCGCCGAACGGGTGGTGCTGGCCGGTCGCGCCGTGGCCCTGCGGCGCGGCCGGGGCGCCGTACGGGTCGTGGGCGGCGAGGGCGGCCGGCGGGACCGGCGTGCCGGGAGCCGGCGTGGCGTACGGGTTGCCGACCGGCGCGGTGGGCGCGACCGGGGCCGGTGCCACCGGGGCGGCCGGCGCGGGCGGCAGGACCGGCGGCGGGGCGTCGAGGTACCCCGCGTCGGCGGCCGGCGCCGGGGCGGCCGGCGCCGGCTCCGGGGCGCTGACCTTGCTGAACGCCAGCGTGGGCGTGAACCCGCCGTTGCCGCCGTTGCCGCCGTCGGCGGCCGGAGCGGCCTGATCGGACGGGGACCGTTCGGCAGCGGGCGTCGCTACGGGGGAGGGGACGGCCGCAGACTGCTGCGCCGGACCGTCAGGACCGGGAACCACCACCCCCTGGCCGCCGGAGGGCTGCTCCCCCTGCGGCCCGGTGGACCCAACCTCGCGCTCGGTGCTCACGGACGACCTCCATAGCTGACAGGACCAACAACCATAGTTTTTCGCACACTCGATTCGATTGCCGTAAGGAGGCTTCTGAAGAAGTCATAAGAATCCTTAGGCCGTCCAGACAAACCCCGGAACATCCGGCCCCGCGGGCCCCCTGCGCGCCGGCTCCGCGCCCGGGCCACAGCCCCTTCGTACCCCCACCGCACTCCCGCCACGTTCCTGCCGCACCCCCGCCGCGCCCCTGCCGCACTCCGTCGGCCCCGGCCTCCGGCCCCCTGGCCTTGGCGTTCTCCGCCGTGCCGGTTAGCCTGTCGCTCAAAACTGACACGCGGGAGCTTGGACCCACCAGGCTGAGAGTGCGCCGGTCGACCGTACGCCACGGAATCCGCGGGCGGGCGTCGAGGGGGCGCAGACCGCCGGAACCTGTCCGGGTAATGCCGGCGTAGGGAGTATCGGCCATGCCGCCTGCTTCGCCATCCTCGTCCTCGGGCACGCCCGCGTCCAAGGGTCTGCCCCCCTCCGGGGACGCCGGGGGCACCGTCCCCGGTTCCCGGGCGGCCGATTCCGGCCGTCCCGCCGGTGCCGCCGGTGCCGCCGTCCTGGACCGCCCCGCGGCACCGGACGGAGCCCGTGTGGAGGCGCCGCTGGTGCTGGACACCGAGCCGCCGCGCACGCTCCGCTTCCGCGACCACTTCGCGCTCTGGATGAACCTCGGCGTCTCGCTCATCGGCTTCACCACCGCCGCCACCGTGCTCGGAGCGCCGGGCAGCGAGCTGTCGCTGGCCGCCGCCGTGACGGCGATCGTGGCCGGCACCGTGGTCGGCACCGCGATGCTCGGGGTGGCCGCGTTGATCGGCGCCCGCACCGGCGCGCCCGCCATGGCGAACCTGCGCGGGCTGTTCGGGACCCGGCTCTCGTACGTGCCGACGGTGCTCAACATCGTCCAGTGCATCGGCTGGGGCGTGTACGAGCTGCTGGTGATCGCGATGGGCGCGCAGACCGTCGTCGGCACCGGCGGCTACCGCTGGGTCTTCGTCGTGCTGGCCGGCGCCGTCACCACCGCGCTGACCATCTGGCCGCTCGGCGCGATCGCGGTGCTGCGCCGCTTCGTCGCCGCGGCGGTGGCGGTCGCGATGGTGTACTTCACCGTCCAGCTGGGCCGCAACGGCGTGTCCGACCCGGGCGCGGGCAACTGGCACGGCTTCCTGAAGGCGACCGACGCGATGATCGCGGTGTCGATCTCCTTCGTGCCGCTGGCCGCCGACTACACCCGGCACTCGCGCACCCCGCGCTCGGCGTTCTGGGGCAGCTTCTCCGGCTACACCGTGGCGCAGGTCTGGTGCTACGTGCTCGGTCTGTTCGCGCTGCTCCAGGCGGACGGGGACGCCACCCGGATCTTCGACTCCTTCCTCGGCGTCTGGGCCGGCTGGCTGTTCCTGCTGGTGCTGGTGCTCCGCGAGACCGACCAGTCGTTCGCCAACGTGTACTCGACCGCGATGTCGATCCACAACCTGCTGCCGAAGGTCGACCGCCGGGTGCTGACCGGGGGCACCGGGGTGCTCATCACCGTGCTGGCCCTGCAGATCACCGAGTTCACCGACTCGTACTACGCCTTCCTGGGCCTGATCGGCTCGATCTTCGTGCCGATGTTCGCGGTGCTCGTGGTCGACTACTTCCTCGGCGCCGGCAGGCGCGGCTGGAACCTCTCCGCCGACGCGCCGTCCCGCTGGCTGATGCTGCTGCCGTGGGCCCTCGGCTTCGCCACCTACCAGCTGATCGCACCGACCGCGATCGCCACCTGGTGGACCGACTTCTGGACCTCTGCCCAGGAGGCGCTGCACTTCACCCCGCAGGAGTGGACCTCGGCCTCGCTGCTCGGCTTCCTGGTGCCGGCCCTGGTCACCTGGGCGCTCACCCCGCTCTCCCGGAGCAGCGCCCCGGGCACGACGGACGGCGCGGGCGCCCCCGGCACCGTCGGGCGCTGACCCGCACCGTCGGGCGCTGACGCGCACCCGGAACGGCGCGCTCGCCCGCGCTCACCTCCACACCCGAAGACGGCCCCGCAGGTTGGGGCCGTCTTCGCTTTCGTGTCACTTCCGCGGCCTATCGTGGACGGTGTGACCAGCCCAGACCTCTCGCCCGCGACGGCGCGCACCGCGCCGCCCGTCCAGGTGATCGCCCACCGCGGTTCCTCGCACGCCCTGCCCGAGCACACGCTCGCCGCCTACCGCCGGGCGCTCTCCGAGGGCGCGGACGCGCTCGAGTGCGACGTCCGGGTGACCGCCGACGGGCAGCTGGTCTGCGTGCACGACCGCCGGATCGGCCGGGTCTCGGACGGCCGGGGCACCGTCTCCGCGATGACGCTGGCCGAGCTGGAGGCGCACGACTTCGGCGCGTGGAAGACCGGCCGCCCCAGCGACGACCCGGAGCTGCGCGGCGTGCTGCGGCTGGAGAGCCTGCTGGAGCTGGTGACCGACTGCGGGCGCCCGGTGGACCTCGCCATCGAGACCAAGCACCCGGTCCGGTTCCGCGGCCGGGTGGAGTCCGAGCTGCTGCGGACGCTGGACCGCTTCGGAATCGGCGGCGCCGGGGAGAGCGGCCGGTCCCGGGCCCGGATCATGAGCTTCTCCTCGTTGGCGCTGGCCCGGGTGGGCGCGGCCGCACCGGAGTACCCGCGGGTGTTCCTGTTCGAACGCGGCCTGGCACTGCGCGGACGGCTGCGCCCGGGTGCGCCGCTGCCGGGCGGCGCGCGGATCGCCGGGCCGGGCATCGAGCTGGTGCGGGCCCGGCCGGGGCTGGTGACCAGGCTGCGCGAGCTGGGCCACCAGGTGCACGTCTGGACCGTGGACGAACCGGCCGACGTCGAGCTCTGCCTGGAACTCGGGGTGTCCGCGATCATCACCAACCGCCCGGCGGAGGTGCTGGCCCAGCTCGGTCGGTGACGCGCCCCACCGCCCGCGGAAATACCCGGCCCCACCCGACCGGACGGTGCGGTGAACCGTTCAACCACCTGGACCGGTTGATCGTCTTGGTAGGGGCTCAAACCTTCCGACGGCGATTTCTGACGCAATTACGGCACTTTCACGACGCAGGGTGAGCATCGAATCACCTGCCGCGTACCGTCCGTCGCCCGGCTTGAAATGTCCGTGCAGGATCGCCGTCCGGTCGTTTCCGACGTATTGCCAAGGGGCATCCATCCCTCGGCATACGCTGAAGGAGGTCCGGGGGTGGCGTTGATGGTGGCGCGTGAAGTGCCGACTTCATCGACCATGGCAGTGCCGCACGGCCCAGCGAGCGTCGGGGCCGCGCGGCGCCGGCTGCGTCGAGATCTGGGTGACCGGCAGATACCGGAACCGGTCATCGATGATGCTGTTCTGATCCTTTCGGAACTGCTGAGCAACGCGTGTCGTTACGCGCGACCGCTCGGCCCGCTGCCCGCCCTCGGGCGCGGCGCCCGGGCCGAGATCGTCGAGCCGCGGCTGGTCGGCGTACCGTCCCGGACCGCCGGTTCGGGCGAGGACCGCTCCCCCGCACCGGGCGGCCACGGCGGCGGTACCGGGCCCACCGGCGGAGCCGCCGGGCACGGCAACGTCGGGCACGGCAACGTCGGGCACGCAGGCACGGGCGGCGGCGAGGAGGACGGCGGCGTCCTGGTCCGCTGGCAGATGCACGCCGACGGTGTGCTCACGCTGGAGGTCACCGACGGCGGGGCACAGACCCGTCCGTCACCGGCCAGCCCCTCACTCACCTCGCACGGCGGCCGCGGGCTGGGCATCGTGGACCAGCTGGCCAGCGACTGGGGCGTGCGCGACGCGCCCGGCGAGGTGACGGTGTGGGCGGCCCTGCCCGCCCGGGCCCGCCACGCCAGGCGGACCGGCGGCACACCCCGCAGCGCCTGAGCTCCGTCCCGCACGGCGCCTGAGCATCGTCCCGCACGGCGCGTGAACACGGTCCCGCGCACCGCCCGGACGCCGGGCGCGGCCCCGGACCGGGCGGACGGGCGCCCCCGCACCCCGGCGTGCGCCCACGCGCCCGGAGAACGTCAGTAGGCTGCCCGGAGCACACCACCACCTCCCCGGGAGAGCCGCACCATGGGCAAGAAGGCCGCCAAGAAGGCGCCGCAGCGCAGCCAGTCCACCCCCGCCGTCACGGGCGAGATCCCCGTGGTCGGGGCCCGCGAGAACTGCCCCTGCGGTTCGGGCCGCCGCTACAAGGCCTGTCACGGCCGCGAGGCCTCGCACGCGGTGCAGGAGCTGGTGCACCGCCCGTTCGAGGGCCTGTCGGGCGAGGCCGACTGGGTGGCGCTGCGCGAGCTGGTACCGGCCGCGACCGTCCCGCTGACGCTCGCCGCCGGCGTGGCCGCCACCGCCAACGGCGAGGTGCCGTCGGTGACGCTGGCGACCGTCCTGCCGCTGGCCTGGCCGGCCCTGCGCCGCCAGGACGGCTCGATCCTGCTGGGCCTGCAGACCCAGTCGGGCTCCGGCGACCTGAGCCGTGACCTGGCCGACGCGCTGGAGCTGGCGCTCGCCGCCGAGCCCGGCACCCCCGTGCCGTCCCGCCGGACCGTCCCGGGCGGCCCCCGGCTGCAGGACCTGCTCGACGCGGACGCCCCCTTCGAGCCCGCCGTGCACACCGGCTTCGAGTTCTGGCTGGAGGACGCCGAGACGGCCACCGGCGAGGTGGCCGCCTCCCTGGAGCGTGCCAACGCCTCGGCGATCCCGACCGAGAAGCTCGCCGGCGTCGACTCCGCCTACTGGTGCGGCACCCCGGACAAGAACCACCTGCGCTGGGTGATGACCGTGCCGGAGGAGCAGCTGCTGGACGCACTGGCCCGGCTGACCGCCGCCGACCGGTCCTCGCTCGGTCAGGACACCCGCCTGGTCGGCTCGTTCCGCGCGCACGGCCTGACCGTCCCGGTCTGGGACCTGCCGCTGTCGATGACCGCGGCCGACTGCGAGAAGCCTGCCGCCGAGTTCGCCGAGCGCCTCGCCGAGACGCTGGCCGACCCGTCCCCGCT
Source organism: Kitasatospora sp. NPDC002965 (assembly GCF_040611255.1). Taxonomy (NCBI): domain Bacteria; kingdom Bacillati; phylum Actinomycetota; class Actinomycetes; order Kitasatosporales; family Streptomycetaceae; genus Kitasatospora; species Kitasatospora sp. NPDC002965. Next base: position 21,830 of record NZ_JBEXNT010000029.1, read on the forward strand.
GACCGCCGAGGAGCGGCGCGCCCGCGCCAACCTGGTGAACCGTCAGGTCACCCTGAACTAAAGGCGCACGGAAGGCGGACGGGGCGCGCGGAGATCCACGTGATACGCGTCACATTGTTCGCCGCGACCCGCAATTTCCGGGCTGCGAGGGCGTCTTGGAAATTGGCGCGGGCGCAGATCCTTGTTACTGTCTAAAGAGTCCGGTCGCTGGTGCATCCCCCGTCGCCAGCGGCCGGATCTTTTGTTTTTCCGGCCGGCCCACCCCGGAACGGGTGGGCCGTGCCCGATCAGTACGTGGGCCGACCGCTGTCCAGCTGGACCGCCGCCTCCACCAACTCGCCCAGCAGCGGCCCGACCTGGGGAAGCCAGACGCCACCGTCGGCGCCCTGACGCGGCGGCAGCACCCACCGCACCCGGTCGCCCGCACCGCCGCCCGGCGGCAGCGGCAGGAAGCCTCCGCTCCCGTGGTAGCGCAACGAGCCCGGCACCCAAGGGAGTTGGGCCAGCATTTCGCCGAGCGCGTCGAGCGAGTAGGGGGCGACCAGCATCGCGTACCGGCCCGGCATGGCCATCACCGGTCCGAGTGGCAGCCGGAGCGCGGCGAGGTAGGCGAGCGCGCGGGCCCCGGCCGCAGCCGGCAGGCTGACCGCCGAGACGGTCCGGCCGGTGGCGACCAGCGGCGGCGCGTCCGGACAGCGCTGCTCCCACCACCAACGCACCATCCGGGCATCGGTGGTGGCCGCGAGCAGCGGCGGGTCGTGCGGGTGGACGCCGGGTACGGGGCAGTCCGGGTCGCCGCAGGAGCAGTGACCGCCGACGAGCTGCGTGCCGGGGACGACGGGCCAGCGGTACTCGGTGGCGGCCGTCAGGGCCGCAGCCAGCCGGGACACCCGGGCCGCCGACCGGCTCCTCGGGTTGTCGCGCATGGGGTTGTCGCGCATTGGCACCCGTTCCTTTCCGTGACCGCTCGGTGGCTCCGGACCGCGGGCTCCGGACCGGGCCGCCGGCGCGCGTCCGGGAACGCCGCACCGGCCCGGAAGCGGGCGGCGGGCAGGGCGAACGGCAGGGCGAACGGCGGTGCGGGCGTGGAGCACGCAGTGGAGCAGGATGTGAAAGGGCCGCGGAATAGAACAGCCCTTGGAACGAGAATCCCGTATGCGACCGGATGGACGCCGCCCGGGCGCGGTTGGTTCCACCGTACGAGTGAGTCACTTCCCGCCGGCCCGGCCTGCGGACGGCGAAAGCATACGATCCGGACGGCCGCCGGAGCCGTCCTCACGGTTCTGCCCGCTTCTGGCTGCTCCATGCCCGGACGACGGGGCCGTCGCGCTCGGGCGACAGGGCGGTCACGCCCCGTCGCGACCGGCCGCGAGCAGGCCGCCCACCGGGGATCACTGCCGGTGGAAACCCGGTGGGAGCGCGGCGGGAACCCGGTCCGGGCCCGGCAGGGGCGCGGTCCGGACCTGACGGAACGCGGCGGAGGACCCGCGGGAGAACCAGGGGGAACCGGCCGGAGCGCGGCGCCGACCGGGAGCGCCCCGGAGGTGACCGGCCGGCGCGCGCACGAACCGAACACGCCCCCGAGCCGGGTCCCCGGGAGCAGGACGAACAGGCCACCGGCCTTGTCATGGCTCTGGACATGCCCCGAATGGCCTGTGTAGAAGTGGTGGCATTGCTGTCGATCAATGACGAGTAGTAGCGAATCGAGGCGAAACGCGCCCTTTTGGCCGTGATCGCTCCAAACGGCCGTCCATGGGAGTTCCGCATGATCCGCGTGACACGTACCACCGCGTCAGGAGTGGCGGCATGACCGAGTCCCACCCAGCGTCGACCTCCTCCGAGCCCGCCGAGCCCGCCGGCGCCAGCGGCCTCTCCCTGCTCGACCCGCCCGGCTTCACCGGCCCGGTGCCCGGCACCGGGGGGCCGGGCGGACCCGGCGGACCCGGCGGACCCGGCGGCGCGGCCGACAGCGATCCCGCCGGCCCGGCCGGCGAGCGGACCGCGTCCGACGGCCGGGCCGCGCCGGACGGGACGGCGACCCCCGGCGACCGGACGACACCCGACGACCGGACCGCGCCCGGCGAGAAGGTCGCAGCGGTCGACGGACGGACCGCGCCCGCGTCCGCGGTGCAGGACCGTTTGGCCGGACAGCTGTCCGATTTCGCGAGCCTGCACGAGCACACCGAACTGCTCGCCCGCGCCCGCGGCGTCGACGCCACCCTCGCCGCCGTCCTGGCCTCCGGCACCGAACTGCTCGGCGCCCGCCGGGCCCTGCTGGTCACCGCGCTGCCCGGTGGCCCCGGCCAGCCGCTCGGCCTCGGCCTGAACCGTGCCAGCCTGGGCTCGCTGGAGACGGTCCCGCCGGACCAGAGCCTGGTCGCCCGGCTGTTGCGCGAGCACGACCGGCCCGCCGAGCTGCAGTCGTACGACCTCGCCCACGACCCAGCCGTCGGCGCCCGGCTCCGCGAGCTGGCCGCCGGCCTCGGCCTCGGCGGCTGCTACGGCCTGCCGCTGGCCACCGAGGAGGACGGCCCGCTGGCCGCCGCCCTCTGGTTCTACGACGAACCCGCCGCACCGACCGACCGCCGGCGCGAGCTGGCCCGCCGCTACTGCGAGGTCGCTGCCCCGCTGCTGGCCAAGCAGCTGGACGCGGAGAAGGTCCGGCGCACCACCGAGGCCCTGCGCCGCGGCCTGCTGCCCGACCGCCTCCCCCAGCCCGCCGGCCTGCGGCTGGCGGCGCGGCTGGTCCCGGCCGGGCTGGACCGCTCCTCCGGCAGCGACTGGTACGACGCCATCCCGCTGCCGGACGGCACGGTCGGCCTCACCGTCGGCTCGGTCTCCGGCGACGGGCCGGGCGCCGGTCCCGGTTCCGCCCCCGGCGCGGCCGCCGCGATGGGCCGGGTCAGGTCCGCGCTGCGGGCGTACGCGGTGCTGGAGGGCGAGGACCCGGTCTCGGTCCTCGGCGACCTCGAACTGCTGCTCAAGACCACCGAGCCGGCCCGCAGCGCCACCGCCGTCTACGCCTGGGTGGAGCCGGAGGAGCGCCGGATCACCCTGGCCGGAGCCGGCCACTGCCCGCCCGTGCTGGTCACCCGGTACGGCGCCGAGTTCGTCGAGACCTCGCTGTCCGCGCCGCTCGGCATGCTCTCCTGCTGGGAGGCGCCCGGCGTCGAGCTGACCGCCGAACGGGGCGACACCCTGGTGCTGTACACCGAGGGCCTGGCCCGCCGGTTCGGCCCGACCCTGCACGCCGGGCAGGCCGGCCTGCGCCGGGCCGCCGCCGACGCGCCCCGTGACGTCCGCACCGACCCGGACCGGCTCTGCGCGCACCTGCTGGCGGTCTGCGCCGGACGGGAGGAGGCCGCCCCGGGCTCCCCCGCCCCCGGTCAGGCCACCGACGACCTGCTGCTGCTGGCGGCCCGCTTCGAGTGAGGGCGTCCGGGCCGGTGCACCGGCCCGGGGCACCGGCGCCCCGGGCCTCCGCCGCCTTCCGGACCTTCCGGGGGCCGCCGGACCGGCCGGAACCGAACGGCCTCGAACGACCCCGAACAGTCGAGCGGCCGGGCGTCCGTACCATGGACGCACGGCCGCCCAGGTGTGTCGCGATCCGACACGACCGAAGCGGCACCACGCGCAAGGAGGCGACGTACGTGACCGAGGACCGCACCCCGGCGGTGGCCGAGAACCCCGAGGCCGCCGGCGGCGACGAGCAGCCGCAGCAGTTCAAGGGCCGCAAGAACGGCCTCTACTCCGAGGTCTCCGACGAACTCGCCGCCTCGATGAAGTCCGGCTGGGCCGACACCGAGCTGCACGGCCTGGCCCCGATCGCCCAGGCCCCCTACACCGCCGAGCGCCGCGCCCGGCTCTCCGCCGCCTACCCCGGCGAGCGGCTGATCGTCCCGGCCGGCAACCTGCGGGTGCGCGCCAACGACACCGAGTACAGCTTCCGTGCCGCCAGCGAGTACGTCCACCTCACGGGTGACCAGACCGAGGACGCCGTGCTGGTCGCCGAGCCCACCGGTGACACCGGCCACGCGTTCGGCCTCTACCTGCTGCCCCGCTCCGACCGCGAGAACGGCGAGTTCTGGCTGGACGGCTACGGCGAGCTGTGGGTCGGCCGCCGGCACAGCCTCGCCGAGCAGGAGCAGCTGCTCGGCCTGCCCGCCCGCGACGTCCGCAAGGCCGCCGACGAGCTGGCCGAGCACGCCCGGACCGGCGGCGCCCCGACCCGGATCGTCCGCGGCTACGACGCCGGCCTGGAGGCCGCACTCGCCGACGTGCTGGACGCCGACCGCGACGCCGGGCTCAAGGAGTTCCTGAGCGGCCTGCGGCTGGTCAAGGACGAGTGGGAGATCGGCGAGCTGCGCGCCGCCTGCACCGCCACCGTCAACGGCTTCACCGACTGCGTCCGCGAGCTCGGCCAGGCCGTCGCCACCTCCGAGCGCTGGATCGAGGGCACCTTCTGGCGCCGCGCCCGCGTCGAGGGCAACGACGTCGGCTACGGCTCGATCTGCGCCGCCGGCCCGCACGCCACCACCCTGCACTGGGTCCGCAACGACGGCGACGTCCGCCCCGGCGAGCTGCTGCTGCTCGACGCCGGCGTCGAGACGGCCACCCTCTACACCGCCGACGTCACCCGCACGCTGCCGATCGGCGGCCGCTTCGACGAGCTGCAGCGGAAGATCTACGACGCGGTCTACGACGCGCAGGAGGCCGGCATCGCGGCCGTGAAGCCCGGCGCCCGCTTCCGCGACTTCCACGACGCCTCGCAGCGCGTGCTCGCCGAGCGCCTGCTCGCCTGGGGCCTGCTGGACCCCTCGGTCCACGACGTCGAGAAGGTCCTGGAGCTGGGGCTCCAGCGCCGCTGGACCCTGCACGGCACCGGCCACATGCTCGGCCTGGACGTCCACGACTGCGCCCACTCCCGCACCGAGGAGCACGTCGACGCGCTGCTGGTGCCGGGCATGGTGCTCACCGTCGAGCCCGGCCTCTACTTCCAGCAGGACGACCTGACCGTCCCCGAGGAGTACCGCGGCATCGGCGTCCGGATCGAGGACGACATCCTGGTCACCGCCGACGGCAACGAGAACCTCTCGGCCGGCCTGCCGCGCCGCGCCGGGGACGTCGAGGCGTGGATGGCCTCGCTCGCCTGACCCCGCGGGCCGCTCGCACCCCGGGAACCGTCGCAGCCGCGGGGCCCGGCTCCCCCCTCCGAGGGGGGAGCCGGGCCCCGCGGCCCTGCGTCGTCTACTTCACGACCACCCGCACCGGGATGGTGCGGGTGCCCACGACGCTCCCCGGCCCCTGCTGGGGCACCACCATCGCCGTGAAGGTCACCGGCATCACCCCCGCGCCGTCCTGGGGGGTCAGCTTCAGCCGGAACTTCAGCGTCACGCTCTGCCCGGGCGCCAGGGCGACGATTCCGTTGGACCCGTCCCTGGCGGGCTTGGTGATCCCGATGTCGTACGTCTGCCAGGCACCGGCGCCGTCCTGCCGCTCCACCGTGCCGCGCACGGCGGAGCCCGCCCCAGCGGCGGGCGCCCCCGGGTACGGCTCGGCGTAGACGAAGGGCACCATCGCCGCGTAGTCGGTCTGGCTGGTGTTCTTGTACGTGACCGTGACCGGCACCGCGCTGCCGTCGTTCGGCACCTGCTGGCCGACGCCGATCCCCTCGACGCTCACGCTCACGTCGTTCTGGTGCGGCACCTGCACCGGCGCCGGGTGCCCGCTGACGTTCAGCGTGTCCAGGAGCGACACCAGGCCCGCCTGGTACTCCGGCTTGAGTCCGTTGGCCACGATGAACACCTGGTCGGCCGACAGCCCCCACAGCTGGGCGGTGAACGTGTCGGCGCTGGTGCAGGCCACCTGCCACTGCGTCTTGTCGATCGCCCGGCCGGCCACGATGTCCTTCGTCCGGACCGGTGCGCCCACCGACGCGTACGGGCCGGTGGGGATGTAGGGCCTCCCCCAGATCGGGCACGTGGGCTGGTGCCCCCACCCGGAGGTCGAGCCGAGGTCCGCCGTCGTGGGCCAGGTCGCGCCCTCGACCTCGCTCGCCGAGTCGTACACCACGACGGAGACGCCGTACGGCTCGCAGGAGTCCGGCGACCAGCCCGGCTGGGCGCTCGTCGGCGCCCCCGGGCTGAGCACGCAGACCCGGTCGTCGGTCGGCTTGGGCGGTGACACCCGCCAGCCCGGCGGGACCTTGAACTTGACGCCGCGGAAGGTGTACGGGACGGCCGCCGTCTGCGGCGGGGCACTGCTGCTCGACGTGCTGGTGACCGGCGGGGTGCCGCCGGAGGTGCTCTGCGGCACCTGGCCGCCGAGCGGCGCGCCGGTCGCGCCGCCGGTCGGCCGGTCGCCCGGCCCGGCCGCCTCGTCCGCGTCGGCCGACGGGGAGGCGTCCGCGGTCGGAGCCGCCGTGGGGCTCGGCTCCGGTGTCGGGACCGGCGTCGGGACCGGTGACGGCGTCTCCGTGACGGTCACGGTGGCGGCCGGGCCGGGGTCCTGCTGCCTGGCCACGGTGTCGCCGCGGAAGCCGAGCACGCCGAACGCCAGCGCGGCGGCCAGGGCGAACAGCGGGACGGCTGCGAGGTAGACCGGCCGCAGCCGGCGGACCCGCCGGTTCGGGGGCGCCGCCGGACGGAGGTCGTGCGCGCCGATCTGCGCCGCGCGGGCGCTCATCGCCTCGCGGAGCAGCCGTTCGACCGGGGTCTCGTCCGGCCCGTCGTCGCCGCCGCCGGGACGGCGGGGAAGCCTGTCGGTCATCGAACCTTCTCCAGATGCTTTTCCAGGGCGTCCAGTGCCCGGCTGGCGGTGGACTTCACGGCGCCCCGGGAGAGTCCCAGGGTTTCGGCTATCTGTGCCTCCGAAAGGTCGGACCAGTACCGCAGCACCAGCACCTCGCGCTGACGCGTGGTCAGCTCCTGCAGGGCGACCAGCACCCGGCGGTGCTCGTCGTTGAGCACCGCGTGGTCCTCCGCCGACGGTGCGTCCGCCTCGTGCGGGGGAACGTACTCGCGCGCGGTCTTGCGGCGGCGCAGCATCGACCGGGCGCCGTTGACGACCGAGGTGCGCAGGTACCCGAGCGCGTTGTCGAGGTCGTCCAGCGTTTCCCCGTGTCGCTGGTAGAGCTGGGTGAAGGCCTCCTGGACCACGTCCTCCGCCAGGTCCTGGTGGTCCACCAGCAGCACCGCCATGCGTACCAGGCCCAGCCGGTGCGCGTGGTACAGGTCGGTCAGGGTGGGCCGTTCCTCCTCGGCCGCCGACCGCCCTCCGCGGAGCAGCCTGAAGCCCATGCGCCGTTGCGCCGGCCCCTGCTCCCCGACCGGACCGGCGGGCGCCTCGGCCTCCTGCGCGCCGAACAGCAGCCCCGTCAACCCGGCGAGGGAGAAGCGCCGCCCCCCACCCCGTCCCGCGATCGGCCCGATGGCCATGGACATGTACGTTCTGCTTTCCCCCAGGACGGCTCCCGGCGCGAACCGGCCCCGTCATGACACGTGATCAAGGTTGTGATCTGCGGGAATACTGCCAGTACCGGTTCTCCGGCTCCCCCCGCCCCCGTACCTATGGACGTGTGGGGGCGCCCGGGGTTGCTGCCCGGTTCCGGGAAATCGGATCCGGCCGAAACGGCTACACTCCCCGACATCCCGCCAGCCGCGCCGCCCGCCCGAGGGGACCCCATGGCCGACCAGCAGACCACCGGGCCGGTGGCCGTCACCATCGGACGGCGCCCGGAGCCGGTCCACGACGTCGCCGTGTACGCCTTCGACGGCATGACACCGTTCGAACTCGGCGTCGTGGTCGAGGTGTTCGGGCTCGCCAGGCCGGAGCTGAGCGGGCTGCTCGCCGCCCCCTGGTACGGGCTCAAGGTCTGCGCCGACCGCCCCGGGACCCCGCTCCGCTCCGTCGGCGGCTTCTCCCTCACCGCCGAACACGGCCTGGACGAACTCGCCGCCGCCGACACGGTGGTGGTGCCCGGCGTGCCGAACGCCTTCGGCGGCGTGGGCGCGCCTCCCGGCCGCCAGGCCGGCGGGGTCTCCCCGGGCCTGGTCGCCGCGCTGCGCACCGCGCACGAACGCGGCGCCCGGATCGTCTCCATCTGCTCCGGAGCCTTCGCACTCGCCGCCGCCGGCCTGCTGGACGGCCGCGAGGCCACCACCCACTGGCGGTACGCGGAACTGCTCCAGCAGCTCCACCCGGCGGTCCGGGTCAACCCCGACGTGCTGTACGTGGACAGCGGCTCCGTCCTGACCAGCGCCGGCAGCGCCGCCGGGATCGACCTCTGCCTGCACCTGGTCCGCCGCGATCACGGCGCCCGGGTGGCCAACAGCGTGGCCCGCCGCTTCGTCGTGCCGCCGCACCGGGACGGCGGCCAGGCGCAGTTCGTCGAGGCCGCGGTCCGGCCGGTCGAGGAGGGGGACGACGGGATCGGCCGCTCCATGCAGTGGGCGCTGGACCACCTCGCCTCGCCGCTGACCGTCACCTTGCTGGCCCGGGCCGCCGGGATGTCCGACCGCTCCTTCCTGCGGCACTTCACCGCCCGCAACGGCACCAGCCCGATGCGCTGGGTGATCAGCCAGCGCATCGCGGCCAGCCTGCCCCTCCTCGAAGCACCCGCCGGGACCGTCGAGGAGATCGCCGTCGCCGTCGGCTTCGAGAGTGCCGCCACCTACCGGCACCACTTCGGCCGGGTGATGCGCACCTCGCCCACCGCCTACCGCCGCTCCTTCGGCCACGGCGGCGCCTGAGCCCGGGGGGTCCGGGGGGTCCGGGGCCCCGGCGGGCGTCCCGTGGGGGAGGACGGCCGGGGCCCGGTCATCGGGTCACGCCTGCGTCCCGGTGCGGAGGGCCGCGTTGGCGAGGATGGCGTCGTGCAGCCACTGCGCGAGGCCGGGGGCGAGCCCGTCGTAGACGGCGGTGAAGCGCGGGTCGGCGACGTACATCTCGGCGAGGCAGCGGTGCATCTCGTAGCCGCACGCGTAGAAGTTGTCGGTGATCTGCTGCCGGTGCGCCTCGGCGAGGTCCGCCGCCGGGCCGCCGCCGGCCGGTTCACCGGCGGTGAAGGCCTCGGCCAGACGGGCGTTGAGCGCGTCCCCCTCGGCCTTGATCCGTTCCCAGTCGGCCTTGCCGTAGCCGCCGGTGCGGCGCCGGGACTCCGCCCAGGCGTCACCGGAGCCCCAGCGCTGCTCGGCTTCGGTCTCCCACTCCTCGCGGTAGGAGTCGCCGAAGACCTCGAACTTCTCCTCCGGGGTCAGCTGAATGCCCATCTTCTCTGCCTCCATGGCGTGTTCGACGGCCGCGGCCAGTTCCTGGAGACGGGCGATGCGGTCGGTCAGCAGTCGGTGCCGGCGCCGCAGGTGCTCGCTCGGGCTCACCGAGCCGTCGTCCAGGACGGCCGCGATCTCCTCCAGGGGGAACCCGAGTTCGCGGTAGAACAGGATCCGCTGCAGCCGGTCGAGGTCGGCCTCGTCGTACCGGCGGTAGCCGGCCCGGGTGCGGCCCCGGGGGGACAGCAGGCCGATCTCGTCGTAGTGGTGCAGGGTGCGGACGGTCACCTTGGCGAACTTCGCCACCGCGCCGACCGCGTACCCCGTACGGTCGGGCCCTTCGCCGCCGTTCATCCGGGTTCTCCCTTCGTGCTGCCCCACTCTCTTTCCTCCCGTTGCGTGAGGGTCAAGTCCAGTTTCACGGGTGCGACGCGCGCGCGCCCCGCGCGCACGGCCCACGTGGACGCCCGGCACGCGCGGCCCACGTGGACGCCCCGCGCGCACGGCCCACGTGGACGAGTCTCCGAGCGGGCGGACCGGCGGCCGGTCCGGATTGGACGGAGCCGCCAATTGCCGGGCCGTGCGGGCGGCGGCCAGCATGGGCGCATGACCACCCGTCCCGCTCCGCCCCTGCGCCGCCGGCTGGCTGCGGAGGCGGTCGGCACCGCGGTGCTGGCCGCCGTCGTGGTCGGCTCCGGCTTCCGGGCCGACGCGCTGACCGCGGACGCCGGGGTGCGGTTCCTCGCGAACGTGGGGGCCTCGGCCGCCGCCCTGGCGGTGCTGATCGACCTGTTCGGACCGGTCTCCGGCGGTCACCTCAATCCACTGGTGACGGCCGGGTGCTGGTGGACCGGGCGACGGACACCCACCGGTCTGCCGCTGCGCGAGGCGACCGCGTACGCCGCGGTGCAGACCGTCGGCGCGCTCGCGGGGACGGGACTGGCCGACGCGATGTTCGGGCACCCGCTGTTCGAACTGTCCGCGGTGCCGCGCGGGGGCGGGGCGCTCCTGCTCGGCGAGGCGGTGGCCGCCGGAACGTTGCTGCTGGTGGTGACCGTGTCGGCGGGCGGCGGCCGTCGGCGACCGGTGTCGACGGCGGTCGGGCTCTGGGTCGGGGCCGCCTGCTGGGCGACCTCCTCGGGCGGCTTCGCCAACCCTGCCGTCACGCTCGGCCGGGCGTTCACCGACGGCTGGACCGGCATCGCCCCGGGGTCCGTCCCGGGCTTCGTCCTCGCGCAGACCGCGGGTGCCGGGGCCGGGCTCGCGCTCGCGGCCCTGTCGACCGGCAGGGTGCACCGGGCGGCGGACGGTCAGGCCGTCACCGGTTCGCGTTCGGGTTGCGGCTGAACGGACCGTGGTCCCCCACGCCCGGACCGCCCGCGCGGCCCGCGCCGTCGCCGGTCGGGCCAGAACAGCACGTACCCGGCGGACACCACCACGAAGGCCAGCCTGGCCAGGCCGCGTGCCGCGTCGGACGGGAGCAGCAGCGTGCCTCCGTACAGCGAGGCCAGCGCGATCCAGCTCCACCACGGCACCAGGCGCTGCTGGCCGACCGTGTCCCAGAGCAGGGTGCCGAGCAGGATCGACGCGGTGTAGTACGTGTAGACGCTCGGGTCGAGCAGGATCCGGGCGTCCGCCCCGAGCAGCACGACGGCCGGCCAGCGGCCCCGCCGGACCGCCAGGCAGCCCAGCGTGAGGCCGAGCGCGAACTGGGCCGGCCGGTCCCACCACGGGGTGGCCGGGTCGGTCACCCCGAACCAGCGCAGGGCGGAGGCGGGCTGGTTGGGGATGGTGAACTTGGCGGCCGCCATGGTGTCGAGGTCGCCCAGGTAGAACGGCAGCCAGGCGACGGCCACCAGCCCGGCGAACCAGAGCGCCGTCCGCAGCCAGGCCGGCCGGGGCAGGGCGAGGATCAGCGGCGCGAACGCCAGCGCCCACGGCTTGGAGTCGACCGCCAGCGCCAGGAAGACGCCGACCAGCCAGGCCCGTCCCCGGCTCAGCTCGTGCACCGCGAGGGTGGTGAAGAAGAGCGCCAGCACGTCGTCCAGGTGCGCGAAGCGGACGGACACCTCGACCCACATCGGGATGAACGCGAGCCCGGCGATCAGCAGCCGCTGCTGGAGCCGGCGGTGGTTGGTACCGGTGCCCAGGTAGTGCCGGGCCGCGGTGCGGCCGACCAGGACCAGCATCGCCAGGCCCAGCCCGGACATCACCGCCTCGGCCAGGACCGCGCCGGTGTGTGCGGGGAACGGGCCGAAGAGCCGTGCCACGGCCAGGCTGACCGGGCCGATCTGGAGCTCGGGGTGGTGTGCGTAGAGCGAGAGACCACCGTCGGGCCGGTCGCTGAAGAGCAGTTCCTCGCCCTGCCGGAGGTAGTGCCAGGAGAAGCCGCCGCTCGGTTCGACCAGCAGGAACCAGAGCACCGTCCAGGCGACCAGCAGGACGTGGTGTCGGCGGACCGGCAACCCGGCGATCCGGCCGGTGGCCGCCCCGTAGTCCGTACCGGCCCGTCCCGGACGCCCCGAACCCCGTTCCCGCACACCCACCTCGTCCGCCGTTCCGCCCCCTCGGCCCGCCATCCTAGGTGACCTGACGAAACCGCCCGTGCCCCCGGGGTGCGGGAGCACGGGCGGTATGCGTCAGCGACGGGCGTCAGCTGTGCGCGTCGTCGACGGGCGTCGGCGGTGCGGCTCAGCCCTGCTGGGCGGAGCGACGGCGGCGGAGCACCACCAGGGTGCCGACACCGGCCGCGAGGACGGCGCCACCCGCGATCGCGATGGCGGTGGTGTTGTCACCGCCACCGGTGGTGGCCAGCGCCTTCTCGGCGTTGTCCGCGTTGGCGTTCGCCTTGACCACGGCGGCCGGGGTGATCGGCGGCGGCGAGACCTTCGGGATGCTCACCGGGAAGTCGATCGGCTCCCGCGCACCGGTGCCGCTGGGCGCCGGGGTGGGGCTCTCCGGAGCCGTGGTGGCCGGAGCCGTCGTGGCGGGCGCGGTGGTGACGGGGGCGCTCGGCGAGGTGCTCGCGCTCGGCGTCGTGCTGGCGGACGGCGTCGTGCTCGCGGACGGCGTGGCCGTCGTGGACGGCGTCGCGGTCGCGGACGGGGAAGCGGTCGTCGTGGCCGACGGGCTCGCGGTGGTGCTCGGGGTCGCCGTCCCGCTCGGGGTGGTGCTCGGCGTGGTGCTCGGGGTCACCGTGGCGGACGGCGAGGGGGTTCCCGTCGGCGTCGTGGTGGCCGACGGGCTGCCGGTCGGCTTCACCGTCGGGCTCGTGCTGGGGGTGGTCGGCTTCGTCGTGGACGGCGTGGCGGTCGGGCTCGGCTTGCCGCCGGGCACGATGGTGAAACGCTCGCCGTGGATGCCGTCGCAGCTGAACTCGCCCTCACCGATGGGGGTGTTGCCCTCGGCCGCCGCGGAGAAGACCACGGGGACGACCCCGGCCGTGCCGAGCGGCGCGTCCTTGGTCACCGCGACGCGGACGGTGAGGGTGAGGCTCTTGCCCTTCTTGACGGCGAGCAGCGAGTTCTCGTAGTCCGGGTTGCCGTTGACGAGCTTGCTGAGCAGGAACAGCACACCGTCGTCGTCGGTCTCACCGCCGCCCGGGGCGGGGGCGGCGGGCAGCCACGTCTTGGTCTTGTCCAGGCCCTCGGGCAGCTGGTACTCGACCTTGAGCTGGTCCGCGCGCAGGTTGCCCTTGGCGTTCTTGAACTTGAGCAGCGGGTAGAAGACGAAGTCCGTCTTGGTGTCGTTGTCGATGGTGAAGCTGAACTGCTTGGACTCGCCGCCCGCGACGAAGGTGCTCGGCACCCCGTCCAGCGACAGGTCGAGCTGGCGGGAAGCCGCCTTGGCGGCCTGCGGCGCGGCGGCCGACGGCGAGCCCGTGGCGGCGGCGACGGCACCCTGGGCACCGGTCAGGGCCATCGAGGCAGCCAGCGCGGTGGCACCGGCGAGGGCGAGACTGCGCGGTATGGAGATGGACACGGGAGACCTCACGAGAGTGTCCGGGCAGGACCCGGGAGCGCGGGCGGACGCTGCTGTCCGAGCTGCCTTCCCCCCGCGAAGCTGGAAGTCCGACGGAGACTACCGAAGGAACCAGCCACTCGGAAAGGCGGGTGCCGTGTTGTCCCGCACCCCGCCCGATATCTGCCCAATTGACCCAACTCGGCCCCCTGACAGGGCTTTTGATCCTTTCCGTCAGATGCCCACGAAGTGACCGGAACACGCCCGTGGGGACCGTGTCGTACACCTCCGTGGCTTGAACCCGACGGCTCCAACGCGTGCGACCTCCGTCCGGTTCCGGGTGACGGCCACCGGTTCGCACCCGGCCGACGGCCGGACCGGCTCCGCCCTCGCCGCCGTCACCCGCCGTCACCCGCCGCCGGGTGCCGGGGTCCGGCGTCAGCCGGCGTCCGCGAAGAAGGACTTGGCCGAGATCAGCGCCTGCTCGTCGTCGAGCACGTCCCCCGGCCGGGTGCCGTGGCCGAGCAGCGCGCCGCCCCAGCGCATGCCCATGTACTCGGCGACCAGCCGGAGCGTGCCGACCAGCGGGTCCGCCTTGTCCGGCTCGGTGGCGTAGGCGGTGACGGCCCAGATCGTGCCGCCCGCCATCCGGGCCCGGAAGTCCGCACCGGGGACACGGAGCCAGGCCGACCAGTGGTCCAGGTAGAGCTTGGCGCTGGTCGGCAGTGCGTACCAGTACAGCGGTGCGACGAAGACCAGGTCGGTCGCCGCCGACGTGGCGTCCAGCAGGGTTCGTTCGTGACCGGTCGGCTCCTCGTAGCGGCCGTCGCCGGTGTGCCGGCGGTCCTCGAACGGGGGCAACGGGTGGTCGCTCAGCCGCAGCCACCGCTGCTCGGCGCCGAGCGGCAGACTCGCCTCGGCGGCCAGCCGGGCGAGCTGCTCGGAGTTGCCGCCGGCCCGTGCGCCGGAGTCGAGGAAGAGGAAGGAACGCGACGCGGCGGCGCCGGTGCGGTGCTCGGACATGCGGGACCCCCGTGGGACGCGTGGCCGGCGGAAGGTGCGCGCGGCCCGGTCGCCACAGCTGCCCCACCGGCCTCTGGTGCCCCACACCAACCCGGGCCCCCGCCGATCTGTTCCGGCCCCGGGGGCCGGTCCGGCCCGTCGCCCGCCCCCGGCCGTGCCCGGCGCCAGCCCGTGCCCCGCCCCCGGCCGTTCCCGGCGTCCGCCGGTCGGCGCTACGCCGGCAAGCCGGCCCGGCGGCGGGCGACGGCGGCGACGGCCGCCCAGTCCTTCTCGCCGTCCCCGTGGGCGAGCGCGTCCAGGAAGGCGTCCCGCAGCACGCTGCCGAACGGCAGCGGGACGTGCGCCGCGGCGCCCGCGGTGAGCGCGAGGTCGACGTCCTTGAGGCCCAGCGGAAGCCTGAACCCGGCCGGCTCGTAACGGCGTTCGGCCACCATCGAGCCGTAGCCGGTGTAGGCCGGTCCGGGGAAGAGGGTGCCGGTGAGCATCTCGACCAGGTCGGTCGGGCGGACCCCGTTGGCCTCGGCCAGGCTGCACGCCTCCGCCAGCGACTCGATCGCGCAGGCCAGCAGGAAGTTGGTGCTGATCTTGGCGGCGTTGGCCTGGACCGGGCGGTCGCCGAAGTGCCAGGTGCGCCGGCCCATGGCGGCCAGCAGCGGCTCGACCGCCGCCAGCGCGTCCGGGCTCCCGGCGGTCAGGATGTCGAGCGTCCCGGCCGCGGCCGCCGGTGGCCGGCCGAGCACGGGTGCGGCGACGTAGCCGATGCCGTGCTCGGTGTGCAGTGCCTCGGCCCGTTCGGCGAGCGCCACCGAGACCGTGGCCATGTTGACGTGCACGCCGGCGGCGGCGCCGGCCAGCAGCTCCGGGTCGAGCAGCAGCCGTTCGAAGGCCGTGTCGTCGGCGAGCATGGAGACCACCACCCCGGCGGCGAACACGTCCGCCGGCCCGTCGGCCGCCTGCGCGCCCCGGGCGACCAGCTCGGCCACCGGTCCGGGCGAGCGGTTCCAGACCCGGACGGTGTACCCGGCCCCCAGCAGGTTCGCCGCCATGCCCCGGCCCATCGCGCCCAGTCCGACGAAGCCGACCGTCGTCCCGCCCATCGCACACTCCTGCTGCCGCCCGGTGGGCCGGTCGTCCGGCCACGATGCGCCCGACTGTACGTCAGCGGGCGACGACCGGCCCGGCGGGCGGGCGCGCCGTTCCGGTCCGTCCGTCGCGGGTCCAGTCGCGGGTCCCGTCCGGGCGGCGGCCCGGGCAGCGGCTCGGGAAGCAGCTCACGAATCGGTTCAGGAGTCGGTTCAGGAATCGGCTCGGGTGCCGGCTCAGGCGCAGGCCCGCTCCGGCAGCCGGCCGGCGGCGACCGCCCGGCCGGCCTCAAGGTGTGCGACGACCCGGCCGCGCAGCAACTGGTACTGGGCCTGGAGCCGGCCCGGGCGCTGCGGGCGGGCGACCGGGCGGCCGGGGCCGACCCGCTCGTCCGGGCCGAACCGCGACCGGGTGAGGTCGACCTCGACGCCGGCGGCGGACCGGTTCCACCAGTGCAGGTCCGTCCGGACGCCGCCGGCGTACACCTCGCCCATCATCAGTTCGCCGCCGAGCAGGTCGTGCACCACCAGGGCGGTCGCCCCGCACTGGCCGCGGGCGGGGTTGTCGGGACGCCAGTGGGCCAGGTCCTCGGGCGCGCAGGTGTCGACACCCCAGGAGGAGCGGATCGCACGTTCGATGTCGTTGAGGGTCCACGCCGTCATAGCGGGAAGCCTGCCACGCGGCACTGACAGCGGCACAGGCTTTTCAGTGGGCAACCCCGTGTTCTGCGCTGACCTTCTCGATCTTCACCCGTACGAGGAGCTCGCCGGGGACGCCGTTGCGGGCGCCGTACTGCTCGGCGAGGTCCTCCCCCATGTACCGGGCGGCGATCCGGGTGGCCCACTCCCGCACCTCGGGCAGGTCGTCGACGAGCCGGGCCGTGCCCTGGACCAGGACGTAGGAGAACGGCGGCCGCTCGTCGTCCACGCAGAGCATCACCCGGCCGTCGCGTGCCAGCGTACGGCCCTTGACGGTGGCGGCACCCGTGTTGAAGACGATCTCGTCACCGTCCAGCAGGAACCAGACCGGCGCCACGTGCGGGCGGCCGTCGGCCCGGGTGGTGGCGATCTTGGCGGTACGGGTGCCGGCGGTGAGGAAGGCGCGCCATTCGGCCGCGGTCATGTCTGCCATGCCCCCATCCTGACCGCTCGGACGGCGCGGCGCGCGGATGTCCGGCCACCTTGTTCGCGCCGGAGTGCGCCGTGGTGCCCCGGAGCGTGCCGAACCGCACCCACCCGCGCGGGGCTCGTACGGCCCCGGCCGGGGCAGGTGCGTGCGGTGCGCGCCGGGCCGGTCGGGGGCCCGCCCCGGCGCGCACGTCCCGTGCCGGGCGTCCGGCTGCCCGACGAGGGCCTCGACGCCCGTTCCCTGCCGAGGCCGCGCCGCCCGCGATCCGGCGGGCGTCGCGGCACCCGCTACTTGCCGAGCGCCGCGACGCCCGCCTGCGCGAACTGCTCGTCGAGGTCGCCGCTGGGCGCACCCGCGACGCCGATGCCCGCGACGGGCGCGCCCTTGGCCTGCACCGGGGCGCCGCCGGCCAGGAACAGGGTGCCCGGGATGTCCTTGAGGTTCGGCGCCTGCGCCAGCCGCTTGGCCAGCTCGGAGGTGGGCGCGTTCCAGGAGACCGCCGTGAACGCCTTGCGCTCGGCGGACTCCGGCGACTGCGGGCCGGCACCGTCGCCCTTGAGCAGGACCCGGGTGATGCCGTCCCGGTCCACCACCGCGACCGAGACGCGCTGGCCGGCCTTGGCGGCGGCGTCCAGGGTGGCCTGGGCGGCCTTGGTGGCGGCCTCGATGGTCAGGCCGGTGGTCTGGGTGAGGTTCTTGTTCTGGGTGTCGGCCTTGACGGCGGCCGCGACGGCCGGGGTCTCGGAGGAATCGGCGCTGGCCGAGACGGCGCCCACGGTGGCGGCGGCCAGCGCGGCGGCGGCGACGGTGCCGGTCAGCACCTTGGCGCGGGCGGAGGTCTTCTTCATGGTCGGGCTCCTCGTCGGATCGGTGGTGGGGACGGGATCGATCCTCCGGTTCCGGCCCCCCGCGCCACATCGGCGTTCCGGACACCGCCCGCAGGCATGATGGACGACGGCCCCGTCAGCCGATCGGTTGATGCGCGACCGGGCCGCACGGGTCACCATCGAGGGATCGGCGCAGCTCGGCGCCGTACCCGCGCGCCGCGACCGGGGCGGGCGGACGGAACAGGCGGCGGAGTGAGGAGGGGCCCGTGGACCATGTCGGCCGCCCCCTCGCAGGCCCCGGCCCGGACGGCCCCGGCCCGGACGGCGACGCCTCCGACGCGCCCACCGGTCACGGCCCCCGCCCGCACCCCGACGCGCACGTCCCCGACCCGGACGCGGGCCGGCTGGCCGTACTGCTCGACTCCGCCTTCCTGCTCCTGCTCGCCACCTCGCTCAGCCGGTTCCTCACCCATCACCCCGGCAACCCGCGCATCCCCTGGGTGCTCGGCCTGAGCATCACCCTGGCCGTCGCCCAGCCGGTCGGCTCCTGGCTGGCCCACCACCGCCCGCCCGCTCCGGGGCGCCGCCGCCGGCTCTGGCCGCTGACCCTGGTGACCGCGATCTGGGTGGTACTGGTGCTGATCGCGCCGAGCTTCGCGTGGTGCGCCGTCCCGCTGGTCTACACGGCGCTGCGGACCCTGCCGGCCCGGGCGGCGATCCCGCTGGTCGCGGCACTGACCCTGCTGGTGGTGGTCGGCGAGGTGCGGCTGCCCGGCGGGGTCGACGCCAACCTGCTCCTGCTGCCGCCCGCCGTCGCGGCCCTGGCCACCTCCGTCTTCCTGTACATGGAGCGACAGGCCGAGCGGCAGCGCGCGCTGATCGCCGACCTGGTCCGCACCCGGCGCGAGCTCGCCGAAACCGAGCGCCGGGAGGGCACCCTGGCGGAGCGTGAACGGCTGGCGATGGAGATCCACGACACCCTCGCCCAGGGGCTCTCCAGCCAGCAGATGCTGCTCCAGGCCGCCGACCGCACCTGGGACGGCGACCCGGCGACGGCGCGCGCCCACGTCCGTACCGCCGCCGACGTGGCGGCCCGGAACCTCGCGGAGGCCCGCCGCTTCGTCCACGACCTCGCACCCGCCGAGCTCGCCGACGGCCGCACGCTCGACCAGGTGCTCCGCTCGCTCGCCGAACGGGAGTCCGCCGAGAGCGGGCTGCCGGTCCGCTTCCACCTGGACGGCGCACCCGCCCCGCTGCCGGCCGCCGCGCAGGCCGCGCTGCTGCGGATCGCCCAGGGGGCCCTGGCCAACGTCCGGGAGCACGCCGGGGCGTCGGCCGCCGCGCTCACCCTCTCCTTCCTCGGCGACCAGGCCGTGCTGGACGTCGCCGACAACGGCCGCGGGTTCGACCCGGCCTCCCCCGGAACCTCCTCCGCCGACGGCAGCGCCCCCGCCTCCTCCCCCGCCGGCAGCCGCGGCCACGGCCTGCCCGCGATGCGCGCCCGGCTGCGTCAGCTCGGCGGCGCCCTGACCGTGGAGAGTGCCCCCGGCGAGGGCACCGTGGTCTCCGCCGCGGTCCCGCTCGCCCCCCGTCCCCCCGCCGAGCAGCGCCGACAAGCCCCGGAGCCCCGATGAACACCGACCCCGTGCCGTCCCCGGTCCGGCTGCTGGTCTGCGACGACCACGCCGTGGTCCGGGCCGGGTTGCTCGCCCTGCTGGCGAGCGCCGGTGACATCGAGGTGGTCGGCGAGGCGAGCAGCGGGGAGGAGGCCGTCGAGCTGGCGGCGCGGCTCGCACCGCAGGTGGTGCTGATGGACCTCCAACTCGGCGACGGCATCGACGGGGTGGAGGCCACCCGGCGGATCACCGCCGCTCCTGGCGCGCCGCACGTCCTGGTCCTCACCACATACGACACGGACGCCGACATCACGCGGGCGATCGGCGCCGGCGCCACCGGCTACCTGCTGAAGGCCGAGCGGCCGGAGGAACTGTTCGCCGCGGTGCACTCGGCCGCGCAGGGCAGGACGGTGCTCTCCCCGCCGGTCGCCTCCCGGGTGATGGCGCAGATGCGGGCGCCGGCGCCACAGCCGACCGAGCGCGAGCTGGAGATCCTCGCCCAGCTCGCCCAGGGGCTCGGCAACCGGGAGATCGCCCGCGCGCTGTTCATCAGCGAGGCGACCGTGAAGACCCATCTGGGCCGGATCTACGAGAAGTTGGGTGTCGACACCCGGGCGGGCGCGGTGGCCGTCGCCAAGGAGCGCCGGCTGCTGCGCTGAGCGTCCGGGCGGCCCCGTTCGGTATCGGCGGCGACGCGGAATGCCGGATTTCGACGAGGGCCCACGGGCCTCCGGCCGGCGCCCCCGCCGCCTGCCGCCGCCCCCTCCCCCGCTCCCTCCTCCGCTCCCTGCGCGAACGGCCCTTTCCCGGCGGCGACTTCCCTCGACCCCGGTCCACACCCCAGAATGTGGATGTTTCGTGGATCTCACTATTGACAAACCAACCATGCGGTTTGTTAACGTAATGATCAACGACGCCCTGCAGACAGGGGGCCTGCCGGGCCTGTGCGGAGCGCTCTCGCCGGAGAGCGGAGCCAGGGGGGACGGCGGGAGTCCGGGGAGTCGGGGGGAGCGGCGCATCGAGCCGTGCGAACGCGGCGGGGGGGGGGGGCCGGGGGGCGCGCGCCGCGCCGCCCCCCGAGAACCCCCCC
>NZ_JBEXNT010000029.1:41835-77938 GCF_040611255.1 Kitasatospora sp. NPDC002965
CGGGGCGGGGGGGGGGGGGGGGGGGGGGGGGGGGGGGGGGGGGCGCCCCCCGCCCCCCCCCCCCCCGGGGGGGGGGGGGGGGGGGGGGGGCCCCCCCCCCCCGCCTCCCTGCTTTCCCGCCGGCCTCGACGCCTCCCGCGCGCCCGCACCCGTTCCCGCGCCCCGCGCCCCGCACCCCGCACCCCGCGCCCGAATCCGCGCCCGGCACCCTTCCCCCGCACCTCGACGTCCTTCCCCTGCGCTCCGGGCCGCCCATCCGGGTAAACTGCACCGAGTAGTGCAAATGAGGCCTGAGGAGGGACCCGCCCGATGAGCGCAGCGAACCCGGCACCGACCGCCGGCTCACGCCGGATGCCGGAGAAACGGCAGGCCATCGCCCGCGCGGCGAGCACGGTGTTCGGGCGCGAGGGCTACACCCGGGCGAGCGTCGACGCGATCGCCACCGAGGCCGGGGTGTCCAAGCGCACCATCTACAACCACTTCGGCGACAAGGAGAAGCTCTTCCTCTCCGTCGCGCTGGAGACCGCCGGCGAGCTCACCGAGATCGTCGCCGCCCTGGCCGACCGTCATCTGCACAAGATCGTCGACCTGGAGGCCGACCTGATCGCCTTCGCCGTCGACCGCGCCAAGGCCGTCCTCGCGGCCGGCGAACACTACGCGCTCGGCCGGACCATCCGCGCCGAGGCCGGCAACATCCCGCCCGACGTCCTGAACGCCTGGCTCGCCGCCGGCCCGCTCGCCTCCCACCGCGACCTCGCCGCCCACCTGGTCCGCCTGGCCGGCCAGGACCTGCTGACGGTCGACGACCCCGACCTCGCCGCCACCCACTTCACCCTGCTCACCTTCAGCGGCGCGGCCGACCAGTCCTTCTACGGCGCCGTCCCGATATCCGACGCCGCCCTCCACATCACCGTCTCCACCGGCGTCCAGGCCTTCCTCCGCCTCTACCGCCGCACCGCCCCCCGCCCCGCCGGCGCCTGACGGCCACCCCCACCTACAACCCCCCACCCCCGCGTCCCGCCCCACCTCAGCTGCCGCCGCCGACCGGCACCGGCCCAGGCACCGGGGAAAGCCGCAGGTCGCACGACCTGCGGCCGGACCGCGAAGAGCGAACGGACGAGACGGCCCGACCGGAGCGGCCGGGCCCGCCCCGCTCAGGCCGTCCGCCCCCCGTTCCCCAGCGCCACGCGCGCGGGGATCCAGGTGCCCACGGCGGCGAGCGCCGCGCCGCCGACGACGACGATCACGAGCTGGGTGACCGGTACCGCCACCGGGGCGGTGCCCCGGGTGATGCCCCGGGCGTAGGCGGTGAGCACCCCGAAGGCGATGCCCAGGCCGAGGACCGTGGCGATCGCGACGGAGGCCGCGGTCTCCCAGCCGAGCATCCGCCGGACCTGGCCGCCGGTGGCCCCGGTCAGCCGCAGGGCGGCGAACTCGTGGCGCCGCTCGGTGATGCTCATGGCCAGGGTGTTGAGCACGGCGATGGCGACGAAGGCGACGATCAGACCGAGCGTCACGTAGCCGATCTGGGCACTCGTCCGGTCGCCCGCGGACTGGGCGGCGACGCGGTCGAGCACGCCGATGCCGGGCTCGGTCCGCAGCGCCGCGGCCAGGGCGTCGCGGGTGACGCCGTCCCCCCGGACGAGCAGGCTGTCGTCCAGCGGGACGTCGACGTGCGCGGCGACCGGTCCGTGCGCCAGGGTCAGGTCGCCGAAGGCCATCCCCCGGGCGTACAGGGCGACGACGGTGACCTCGTACGGCGTGCCGTCGGCGAGGGTGAGCCCGACCCGCTGGCCGATCCGGTACCCCAGCCCGTCCGCGGCCGCCGCCGTCCCCTCCGCCAGCCGGCCGAGGTCGCCCGCGGTCACCCCCAGGTCGAGGGTGTCGGACAGCCGCTCGGGCGTGACCGCCTGCACGCTGCGCTTCTCCAGACCGTCGCGCACCTGGGTGTGGAGCACCCGGGTCACGGTCCGGACGCCGGGGACGGCGGCGGCCGCCGCGGCGACGGAGGAGGGGACGCGGGGCCCGACCACCAGGTCGGCGACGTTCCCGCGGTCGCGCTGCGCGCTCGTCGCCCGGTCGACGGTGGTCCCGGTGAAGAGGATGGTGCAGGCCATCGCGATCAGCAGCGTCAACGGGGTGACGACCGAGGCCAGCCGGTGCGCCGCGGCCCGCAGGTTGTGGGCGGCGAGGTAGCCGCCGACCCGGGACGCCCGCAGCGGCAGGCCCAGGACCGCCGCACCGGCCCGGGCGACCGGCGGTCCCAGCAGGGCGAGCGCGGTGCACCACAGCAGGACGGCGTTGAAGCAGACCGGGGTGGAGGACTGGTCCGAGTGCAGCGCGGTGAGCAGGACGGTGAGGACGACGGCGCCGGCGGTGGCGACGACACCGAGGACGATCCGGACCGGGCCGATGCGCGGCGGCCTGAGCTCGGCCTCGCCGAGGGCCTCGACCGGCTTGACGGCGGTGGCCCGCCGCGCCGAGATCCGGGCCGCGCCCCAGCCCGCGAGCAGGGTGGCCCCGGCCGCGGCGATCGCGGGGAACGGCGAGAGGACGACCGGGAAGTTCGCGGGGATCACGTCCAGGGAGACGAACCGGTCGTGCAGCCGGTCGCCCAGCGGCACGCCCGCGGCGGCACCGAGGATCCCCGCGGCCAGGCCGACCACGAGCGCTTCGCCGCCGATCATCTTCCGGACCTGCCGTCCGGTCGCGGCGACCGCCCGCAGCACCGCGATCTCGCGCTGGCGCTGCTGGATCGACAGGGCGAAGGTGCCGACCACCACCAGCAGGGCGACGATCAGGGAGGTGCCGCCCAGGACGGCGCCCATGCTGATCAGGCGCACCTGGGCGTTCGCGGCGTCGGGGAACTCCACCCGCCCGCGCTCGTCGCCGGTGCGGACCACGGCGACCGGGCCCCCCGCCGCCCGGAGCAGCTCCCTGACGTCGTCGGCGGCCGAGGGCGAGGACGGGAACACCCCGATCGCGCTGACCAGACCGTCGTGACCGGCGAGCCGACGGGCCTGCTCCGGGGCGAAGTACACCCCGGCCTGGGCGGCGAACCCCTGCGTGGTGACGCCGACGACGCGGACGGCCGACGACCCCGTGGCGGTGCGGACCTGCACGGTGGAGCCGACGGACAGGTGGGACCGGGCCGCCGTGGCCGCGTCCAGCACGACCTCGTCAACGGCCGACGGCGCGCCGCCCGAGGCCAGGGTCAGGCCGGACAGCGGCGCCGACTCCCAGCCGTGGCCCCACGAGTTGCGCGTGGGCCCGCCGGGCAGCAGCACGGGGAACATCACCTCGGTCGCGACGGCCCGCACCGAGGGCAGCGCCTCGATGCGCCCGGCGAGTGCGGCGGGCACCCAGGCCCGGTCGGTGATCGGCTTGGCCTTCTCCCTGGTCCTCCCCTCGCCCCGGTCCTCGACGTGGTGGACGTTCTGGTCCCCGGTGACCACGACCGGTGCGGCCGCGTACCGTTCGGGTTCGACGGTGCCGAGGATCCCCGTGGTCAGCAGCGTTCCGCAGCCGCTGACCAGGGCCGCGGCGCAGAACAGCGCGACGAACGCGCCGGCGAATCCGGCCCTGCGGTGCCGGAGGGTGGCGAGGGCGAAGCCGAGCATCATCGGTTCCACGCTCCCAGGCGGATCATGCGGTCGGCGACCTTGGCGGCGGTCGGCCCGGACATCGTGTCGGCGACCCGGCCGTCGGCCAGGAACAGGACGTCGTCGGCGTAGGACGCCGCGACGGGGTCGTGGGTGACCATCACGACGGTCTGGCCGAGCTCGTCGACGGCCTGCCGGAGCAGGGTGAGGACCTCACGGGCCGTCATGGTGTCGAGCGCGCCGGTGGGTTCGTCGGCGAAGAGCACCTCGGGGTCGGAGACCAGGGCCCGGGCGATGGCGACGCGCTGCTGCTGCCCCCCGGACAGCTGGCCCGGGCGGTGCCCGGTCCGCTCCTGCAACCCCACCCGCCCGACGAGTTCGGCGAGCCGCGCGGCGTCGGCCCGCCGGCCCGCGAGGCGCAGCGGCAGCGTGATGTTCTGCTCGACGGTCAGCGCCCCGACGAGGTTGAACGCCTGGAACACGAACCCCGCGCGCTCCCGGCGCAGTTCGGTCAGCTTCGTCTCGCTGAGCCGGGACAGGTCGGTGTCCCCCAGCCGGACCGTTCCGGACGTCGGACGGTCCAGGCCCGCCGCGCAGTGCAGGAACGTGCTCTTGCCCGAACCGGACGGCCCCATCACCGCGGTGAACCCGCCCTTCGGCAGCCGCACCGTCACCTCGCGCAGCGCGGCGACCGCACCCCGCCCCTTGCCGTAGACCTTGCTCACTGCTTCCAGCGTGATCGCTTCGCTCATGCTCCTCAGCCTGCCGATCCGCGGGCGCCCCCGGCAGGGACGGGATCACGAGCCACCCGTGACATCGTCACGGGTAGGGTCGGCGCATGATCAGACTCCTGCTGGCGGAGGACCAACACGTGGTGCGCAGCGCGCTGGTGGCGCTGCTGGAGCTGGAGCCGGACCTGGAGGTCGTCGCGCAGACGGGCTCCGCCGACGACGTGGTGCCGAGGGCGCTGGTCTTCACCCCAGACGTCGCGGTGCTCGACATCGAGATGCCGGGCCGGCTGGACGGGCTGCAGGCCGCTGCCGCGCTGAAGGAACGGGTTCCGGGCTGCCGGACCCTGATGCTCACCTCGAACGGCCGGCCCGGGCTGCTCCGCAGGGCCCTGGAGGCGAAGGTCGACGGCTTCCTGCTGAAGACCGCCCCGCCGGAGGAACTGGTGGCGGCGATCCGGCAGGTGGCCGGCGGCGGACGGGTGCTCGACCCGGGACTCGCGGTCGCGGCGTGGGACCTCGCCGACAATCCGCTGACGCCGCGGGAGAACGACGTGCTGCGGGAGCTGGCCGAGGGCGCCGAGCCGCCGGAGATCGCGACCCGGCTGCACCTGTCGACCGGCACCGTCCGCAACGTGCTGACCGCGGTCGTCGGCAAGCTCAACGCCCGCAACCGGACGGACGCGGTACGCATCGCCCGCGACGCGGGGTGGTTGTAGCGGCCGGCGCCGGCACGGTGGCCGTCAGTCCCGCGGCACCTCGGCGCGCAGCACGTACCAGCCGTCGTCCGGGCCGGCCGACAGGGTGCCGCCGATGGCGGCGAGCCGGACGGTCAGCCCGCCGATCCCCGATCCGGGCGCGCTGACGCCGTCCGGCACCCCGTCGTTCTCCACCTCCAGGCGCACGGAGTCCCCGTCCAGCGAGGTGGCGATGCGTGCGTGGCGCGCGGAGCTGTGCCGCAGGAGGTTGGTGACGGCCTCCCGGAGGACCACGCTCAGGACGGCTCCCGCGGCCTCCGGAACCGGCCCGCCGTCGAGTTCCACCGTGATGGCGGCCGCCTCCAGGACGGCCGCCGCCGACGCCAGTTCCGCGGCGAACGACAGCCGGGGGGCGGCGTCGACCACCGTTCGCAGCTCGCTCTCCCCGCGCTCGGCCAGACGCACGATGTCGCGCAGCTCGGCCCGGCTGCGGCCGGCGTCCGAGGCCAACAGCCGCCGGGCGAGCTCGGCCTTGAGCAGGATCGCGGTCAGCCCGTGGCCGAGCAGGTCGTGCAGGTCGCGGGCGGCGCGCAGGCGTTCGGTGACCACGGCGGCCCGGGCCAGCCCCGCCCCCGCCCGCTGGAGCTGCCGCACCAGGCGGACCAGCCGCAGCACCCCGTGGACGACGACGCAGGAGATCAGGACGTCGACGGCGGCGAACAGCCCCGGCACCGCACCACCACCGCCACCGGCCGCGCCGCCGCCGACCGTCCCCCCGGGGATCAGGCCGCCGGTGATCAGGCCGCCGGCCACCGCCGCCGCGCCGGCGAGCGCCAGGCCCACCCGGGGCGGCAGGGCGAACAGGAGCGCACCGGCCAGGATGCCGACCGCACCGATCCAGTTCCGCCCGAACCAGGGCAGCGGCAGGAAGGCGAGGGCCGCCGAGCCGAGCAGGAGCAGCCGGGCGGGGCGCGCCGCGTCGCGGGTCGCGAAGCGGACCTGGAGTCCGCAGAGCAGCAGCAGGCACGGGACGCCGAGGCCGAGCAGGGGCACCGGGACGAACAGGACGGCCTTGACGCAGAAGGTGCCCAGCACGAGGACGTACAGGCCGAGCACCGTCCGCAGTTCGGGCGGATCCGCCAGCGCCGCCGGGGCGGGGGTGGCCGCGACCTCCGCCTCGACGGCGAAGCGCCCGTCCGGCTCCAGACCCGCCGTCAGCGAGCCGCCGACGGAGCGGACCCGGTCGGCGAGGCCGTCGAGGACCTCGGCGCCGAGCGCGGCCGTCGGCACACCGTCGCTGACCACCCGCAGCACCACCCGGCCGGCCCGCTCACCGGTGACGATCTCGCACCGCCGCGCGTCCCCGACCCGGACGACGGCGGTGACCGCCTCCCGCAGGACGGTCGCCAGTACCGTCCCGGCCGGTCCGAGCGGCTCCGAGTGCCCGATCCGGAGGTCGGCGGCGATGCCGGCGGAGGCGAGCAGGGCGCGGGCGCTGGCCGCCTCCGGGGCGAGCGACAGGCTGCGCAGCTCGGCCGCGGTGGCACGGGTCGCCGCCAGGGTCCGGCGGGCCGTGGCGATCAGGGCGTCCAGGACGGCCGGATCCTTCCGGAGCGCCAGGCCGCGGACCTCCCGCAGGCCCTCCGCGAGGCCGGCCTGCAGGCCGGCCGCGATCCGCAGCCGTTCGGCGGTCACCGCGGAGGCCGCCAGGGTGAGCCGGGCGGCGTGGACCCGCGTCGCGAGCAGCGCGAGCGTGGTGACGGCGTACAGCATGGCGGCGCCGATCACGAGGATGAGCATCAGGTCGACGACCGTGCGCGCGCTGCCCGACCGGGCCGCCTCGGTGAGCGCCGCCGCGCCACCGAGCAGGAACAGCGGGGTCCGGCGGCGCTCCAGCAGCAGCGAGGCGGCCGGGAGGCACAGCAGCCCGATCGAGACCCCGAGCGGAACGACCGCCAGCCAGCCGACGGCCAGTTCCGTGAGCGTCCAGGCCACGGGCGCCGCCGCGGGGACGGCCCGCCGCAGGCCCGGCTCGACATGGCGGAGCTGCACCGCCACCAGCAGCAGGCACGCCACGACGACCGCGAGCCCGGCACCCGGCTCCGCCGGTACCCGGGCCAGCCCCTTCAGGAGGTGCACCGAGGCCACGGCGGCGGCCACCCCGCCCACCAGCGCACGCGACGACCGCGGCGCGACGTCGCCGCTCGCTACCCCCTCCACCCGGGGCATGCTACGCGGAACCCGATCACCCCGGACGACGAGAAAGCCCCAGGCCGTGGGCCTGGGGCTTTCCTTGTGGAGCGGGCGACGAGAATCGAACTCGCACTCTAAGCTTGGGAAGCTCATGTTCTACCACTAAACTACGCCCGCCTGACGAGCCGTCAGAGACCGCTCGATCTGTGCCCACTGTACCCCATGGGTGACACCCGTTGCACAGCTGATCGGAGGCCGTGGCGGAGCCGCGGGGGGCGGTCGGCGAGGCGTACTGTGTGGGCCGCGTGAGAGCGCCGCGGCGGGCGGGGCGCGGGGCGGCGAGCCTTGGTGTGGAATGTCCGGAACATCCCCTAATGTGACGCTGGTCCCGTGGGCTGTCGCCCGTTCGGGGCGCGACGAGTACGGGTGAGTAGCGGGGTAAGGATGGGAAGGGGATCGATGGAGCAGCGCGCCGTCGTTCGTTGTGCCGAGGGGCACCTGTTCAGCACCACCACGTTCCCGATGCAGAATCTCGGGCCCGGCCGGCTGGGGCCGGGGCGGCTGATCCGCTGTCCGCAGTGCGGACGGCTGAGGAGTTCGGTGCTGGCCGATGTGCGGGAGCTGTCCGAGCCGCAACTGGCCCGGGCCCTGCAGCTGGAGGCCGCGGAGTTCCTGGCCTGACCGGGGTGACCGCGGGACGGTGGTGACTGGTGCGGCCCCGGGCGATTCGTCCGGGGCCGCGTCGTGCACGTAACCTCGAAGCGTGCTGCTCTCTGACAAGGACATCCGGACCGAGATCGACAAGGGCCGGGTCGTGATCGACCCCTTCGACCCTGCGATGATCCAGCCCTCCAGTATCGACGTACGACTGGACCGCTTCTTCCGGGTCTTCGAGAACCACCGCTACCCGCACATCGACCCCTCCGAGGAGCAGCCGGACCTGACCCGGCTGGTCGAGCCGGAGGAGGACGAGGCGTTCATCCTCCACCCCGGCGAGTTCGTCCTGGCGTCGACCTACGAGGTCATCTCGCTGCCGGACGACGTCGCCTCCCGTCTGGAGGGCAAGTCCAGCCTGGGCCGCCTCGGGCTGCTGACGCACTCCACGGCCGGCTTCATCGACCCGGGCTTCAGCGGGCACGTCACGCTGGAGCTGTCGAACGTCGCGACGCTGCCGATCAAGCTCTACCCCGGGATGAAGATCGGGCAGCTCTGCCTGTTCCGGCTCTCCTCGCCGTCCGAGCACCCGTACGGCTCGGAGCGCTACGGCTCGCGCTACCAGGGGCAGCGCGGTCCGACGCCGTCCCGCTCGTACCTGAACTTCCACCGCACCAAGGTCTGACACCGCGCGCGGCGGCGACCGCACGACGGCAGGACCGCACGGCAGCAGAGCAGAGCCGACGTGGGCGGTCGCCCCGGGAGACCGGGGCGACCGCCCACGGGCGTTCACGGGTGTTCCGCAGGTGCGGGGCCCGGCGGGGCGCCGGCGCTCAGGCGCGCTTCGGGCGGGTGACGGCGACCAGCTCGCCGCCGTCCTCGGAGAGCCGCAGCTCGGTGCGGAGCTCGGTCAGCTCACCGAGGTGGTGCAGGTGGGTACCGCCGCAGGCGATCTGCGCCGGGCCCTCGGGCAGCTCGCAGTGCCACTGCCGGCGCGCGGTGAGCTCCGGGCCGGGGACGTCGATGCGGACCGGGGCGTCGGCGGCGACCCAGGCGGCCAGCCGCCGGTTGACGGCCTCGGTGAGCGCGGGAAGCGCGTCGGCGAGCGCGGGGTGGTCCTCGGTGGCCTCCGCGGTGAAGCCCTTCTTGCGGAGCGACTTGCCGAGCCGGTACGTGTCGGTGCTCGCCTCGGTGTCCATCACGGAGCCGGCCATGGCGAGGCTGTCGAAGTCCGGGTGGCCGAAGGCGTCGGAGCGGCCCGGGTCCTTGCGCCAGCGCGGGGCGAGCGCCTCGTTCAGGGCGAGGGCCAGCAGGTGGCAGCCGCTGTGGGAGGCGCAGAGGGCGCCGCGGCGCTCGGCGTCGACGGCGAGCGTGACGGTCCGGCCGACGATGTCGCCCGGGTCGGCCGCCAGGACGTGCAGGACCAGCCAGGACCACTCCTCGTCACCGCGCCGGACCGGGATGTCGGCGCCGACCAGCAGCTCGCCGCCCTCGGGACCGACGGCGCCGGTGAGGCAGTCGACGACGGCCAGCCCGGTGCCGTCGACGGTCAGGGTGCCGAGGTCGGCCGGCTGGTCGGGCCAGGTGTGGTCGAGCGGGTGGAACGGGGTCGCCCCGGTGACGACGGCGTACCGGCCGCCGTCCAGCGGGTGCACCGCGAGCACCGTCGACTCGCCGGTCACCGCCCCGGCCGGGAAGCTGACGTGGGTGGTGGGGAGGGTCATGCCTGGCTCCGTGCGGGTGAGGGTGGACGCAGTACGCGGACATGCGGACGGGCCCCGAGACGGGGCCCGTCGACCATTCTCCCCCGGCCGGAGGACGCCGGGAGAGGCCGGGAAGGAGGCGGAGAACCGGAGGGAGCCGGGGGAACCGGCGAGAAGGACGGCTCGGATCGGGGCGGCGGGTCCTCGGCCCGGGGGCCTCAGCCCAGGGTCGGCAGCTTGATCAGCACCAGCAGCGCCAGCAGTTGCAGCGCCCCCGCGCCGGCCGCCTTGCCCCACGGCAGGTCGTGCAGCCGCCGGACCATGGTGGTCAGCAGGACGGCGCAGAGCAGCCAGGTGGCCCAGCCGACGACCTGCACCACGATGTTGTCGGCCGGCAGCGCGAGGGCGAGCAGCAGCCGGGGCGCGTCGGTGGTCCAGCCGATCAGCACGGCGAGGCCGACCGTCGACTTCCAGGGGCCGTCCCCGCCGAACTGGCGGGCCAGCGCGTACGTCACCGCGCCCAGCATGCCGCCGGCCAGGGTGAAGCCGACCGCCGCCGCGAGCAGCGAGGTGAGCGCCACGGTGAAGGTCGAGTTGACCACGTCGTCGCGGGTCATCCCGAGGCCGAGCACGGCGAGGGCGCCGTACAGCAGCGAGACGGTGACGGCGGGCAGCCAGACCTGGTGGTCCCGGGTGCGGTCGAAGGTCGCGGTGGGGGTGCGGAAGAGGCCGATCAGCAGCTCGCGCCAGTTCGGCCGCGGCCCGGCGGCGTGCGGCGCGGACTGGCCGCCGGCGCGGTAGACGGCGACGTTGTCCTGGCCGTAGGGCTGCTCGTCCGGGTAGCCCTGCGACTGCCCGTACTGTTCCTGCCCGTACGGGGGCGCCTGGTACGGCTGCCCGTGCTCGTCGTAGTAGTACGGCTCGCCCGCGTACGGGTCGCTGCCGGTCGGGAACGCCCGGGTGTGACCCGGCTGGTTCGCCGCGTACGGATCGTGCGGGCCCTGCGGGGCGTACGGGCCCTGCTGCGGAGCTCCCTGCGGGCCGGTGAAGTACTCCGGTCCGTCGGTCGGCCCGTGCCCCCCGGGCGCCGCCTGCTGCTGCGGAGACGCCGACCACCCGCCACGGGGGTCGGCGCCCTGACCGCTGTCGTATCGATTGCCAGCCACGCTCCGAAGGTACCCGCCCGACCGGCTCCGTGGCGGCCGGGCACCGGACCGGGTCCGGTTTGCAGCGAGCCTGTGACGCCCGCCCGGCCTGCGGGACCACCGGGACCACCGGGTCGGGCGGCCGGGACGGAACGCCTAGCGCTGCGCGGTGACCTTCGGCCCGTGCACCGCGGCCGCGGCGGCGGTGCCCGCCGGGCAGCCGCCGGGACCGGCCGAGGTGCGGACGGCGCCGGCCGGCAGCAGGGTGCCGCAGGCGATCCGGATGCCGTTCGGAAGCTCGTTGTCGGGCTCGACGATCGCGCCGTCGCCGATCACCGCGCCGTCCAGCGCGGTCCGCTCGCCGACCGTGGCGTAGGCGCCCACGATCGAGTCCTTGACCAGGGTGTCCGCCCCGATGAGCGCGCCGGGCAGGATCACGCTGCCCTCGACGATCGCACCGGACTCGACGACCGCGCCCTCGGAGACCACGGTGCCGCCGCTCAGCACGGCGCCCCGCTGGACGGTGGCGCCGGGCAGCAGCAGGGCGTCACCGGTCGGGCCGGGCACGGCCGGCGAGTCGACCTTGCCGAGCACGAGGTCGGCCGAGCCGCGGACGAAGGCGGCCGGGGTGCCGAGGTCGAGCCAGTAGGAGGTGTCCACGACGCCGCGCAGCAGCGCGCCGGTGGCCAGCAGCTCCGGGAAGGTCTCGCGCTCGACGGAGACCTCGCGGCCGGCCGGGATGCGGTCGATGACGGAGCGGGTGAAGACGTAGCAGCCGGCGTTGATCTGGTCGGTGACGATCTGCTCGGGCGTCTCCGGCTTCTCCAGGAACTCCAGGACCCGGCCGTGCTCGTCGGTCGGGACGAGTCCGAAGGCGCGCGGGTCCTCGACCCGGGTGAGGTGCAGCGTGACGTCGGCCCCGGCGGCCACGTGGCCGTCGCGCAGGGCGGCGATGTCGACCCCGGAGAGGATGTCGCCGTTGAAGACCAGGACCGGTTCGTCGGGGCCGCAGGTCAGCCCGGTGGCGGCGTTGCGGATGGCTCCGCCGGTGCCGAGCGGCTCGCGTTCGGTCAGGTAGACCAGTTCGATGCCGTACGGGGTGCCGTCCTGGAAGTGGTCCTCGAAGACCTCGGCCAGGTAGGAGGTCGCGAGCACCACGCGGGTGACCCCGGCCGCTGCCGCGCGGGCCAGCTGGTGCGCGATGAACGGGACGCCTGCCACGGGCAGCATGGGCTTGGGGGTGTGGGTGGTCAGCGGACGCAGTCGCGTGCCCTTACCACCGACCAGCATGATCGCCTCGGTCATGGTCTGCGCTGTTCCCCTTGTGGTCTCTGCGGCCCGGCCCGGCGGGCCGATACCTCCGTCGGTGGTCAGAAATGCCGTTCCGGGAGCCGGAACGGATCGACCGGCACGAGGGCCGGTCCGGCGCCTACTGTATTTCCTTCTGACAGCGACGCCGTCCGGTGGTCCGGTGGTTGGCGCCCCGCCCGAGGGATTCGCACCCGAAAAGCCCGGCCCGGCGGGCGCACGTGGCACTCGCCGGGCCGGGCGGTTGTTGCAGAACTGTCGAACAACTGGGCGGCGGAGTGGCCGGGTTCGGCCCGTCACCGCCCCGTCACCGCGCCGTCACCGCCCCGTTCAGGCGTCGACGGTCTCGGTTTCGGCCTCGGCCGGCGGGGCCGCCTTGACCGAGTCGAGCAGCAGCTGGGCGACGTCGACGACCTTCAGGTGTTCCTTCGCCGCGCCCTCGTTCTTCTTGCCGTTCACGGAGTCGGAGAGCATGACGAGGCAGAAGGGGCAGGCGGTGGAGACGATGTCCGGGTTGAGCGAGAGGGCCTCGTCCACGCGCTCGGTGTTGATCCGCTTGCCGATGCGCTCCTCCATCCACATCCGCGCGCCGCCGGCGCCGCAGCAGAAGCCGCGCTCCTTGTGGCGGTGCATCTCCTGCTGGCGCAGGCCCGGGACCTTGTCCATGATCTCGCGCGGCGGGCTGTAGACCTTGTTGTGGCGGCCCAGGTAGCAGGGGTCGTGGTAGGTGATCAGGCCCTCGACCGGGTTGACCGGGACGAGCTTGCCCTCGTCGATCAGGTGCTGCAGCAGCTGGGTGTGGTGGATGACCTCGAAGTGGCCGCCCAGCTGCGGGTACTCGTTGGCGATGGTGTTGAAGCAGTGCGGGCAGGTCGCCACGATCCGCTTGACCGGGGCGTCCTCCAGCGCGGCGTTCAGCGTCTCGACGTTCTGCGCGCCGAGCATCTGGAAGAGGAACTCGTTGCCGAGGCGGCGGGCGGAGTCACCGGTGCAGGACTCCTCCTTGCCGAGGATGGCGAACTGCACGCCGGCGGTGTGCAGCAGCTCCGCGAAGGCCTTGGTGGTCTTCTTGGCGCGGTCCTCCAGGGCGCCGGCGCAGCCGACCCAGTAGAGGTACTCGACCTCGGCGGGGTCGATGTCCTCACCGATCACCGGCACCTCGATGCCGGTCTCCTTCTTGAGCTCCTTGACCCAGTCCAGGCGGGCCTTGGTGGCCATGCCCCACGGGTTGCCCTTGTTCTCCAGGTTCTTGAGCATCGCCCCGGCCTCGGTCGGGAACGAGGACTCGATCATCACCTGGTAGCGGCGCATGTCGACGATGTGGTCGATGTGCTCGATGTCCACCGGGCACTGCTCGACGCAGGCGCCGCAGGTGGTGCAGGACCACAGCACGTCGGGGTCGATGACCCCGTTCTCCTCCGCGGTGCCGATCAGCGGGCGCTCGGCCTCGGCCAACGCGGCGGCGGGGACGCCGGCGAGCTGCTCGGCGGTCGCCCGCTCCTCGCCCTCCATGTCCTTGCCGCCGCCGGCGAGCAGGTACGGCGCCTTGGCGAAGGCGTGCTCCCGCAGGCTCATGATCAGCAGCTTGGGCGAGAGCGGCTTGCCGGTGTTCCAGGCCGGGCACTGCGACTGGCAGCGTCCGCACTCGGTGCAGGTGGAGAAGTCGAGGATGCCCTTCCAGGAGAAGTGCTCGACCTGGGAGACGCCGAAGACGGCGTCGTCGGCCGGGTCCTCGAAGTCGATCGGCTGCCCGCCGCTGGCCATCGGACGCAGCTCGCCGAGGGCGACGTCGCCGTCCTCCTCGCGCTTGAAGTAGATGTTGAAGAACGCGAGGAAGCGGTGCCAGGCGACGCCCATCGAGGGGTTGATGCCGATGGTGATGGCCCAGGCGAAGGAGGTGCAGATCTTCAGCATCGCGAAGACGTAGACCAGGTTCTCCAGGGTGCCGTGCGACAGGCCCTTGAAGGCCAGCACCAGGGGGTAGGAGATCAGGTACTTCGCCTCGTACGAGCCCACGTGCTCCAGCGCGCCCTCCAGGCCGCGCAGGATCATGATGCACAGGCCGATGCCGAGGATCGTGTACTCGACGTAGAAGGCCTGCCAGGCGATCGAGCCGGCGAAGCGCGACTTGCGGCCCGCCCGGCCCGGCAGGCTGAGCAGGCGGATCACGATGAGGGTGGCGATGCCGAGGGTGGTGAAGGTGCCGACCAGCTCGGTGAAGAGCTCGTACGGCAGCCAGCCGCCGAGCACCGGCAGCACGAACTCGGCGTCGAACAGCTGGAAGAAGGCGGTCAGCAGGGTCAGGCCCAGCGTGAAGAAGCCGACCGCGACGAACCAGTGGGCGACGCCGACGACGCCCCAGCGGTTCATCCGGGTGTGGCCGACGAACTCGACCGCCACGGTCTTCGCGCGCAGGGCGGGCTGCCCGAACCGGGTCGGGTCCGGCTGACCGGTCCGCACCACCTTGTAGATGTACAGCGCCGCACGGGCGGCGAGCGCGGTGCCGACCACGAACGTGACCAGCGAGATGACGATCGCTGCTAGCTGCATCGGCTCTCCGTCTCCTGCGGCTTTCTGGGGGTGCTGGGGTGCTGGGGGTACAGACTCTCGCGGTGATTGTACTCGCCGGTAACTTGCAGGGCCGACGGGCCGGACATTACCGCTCGTTAACACTTCTCCTGAAGATGCTCAAGGTATGGCGGCAGTCACGTAAGTGCACCCTGCCATCGCCGTCCGGGCGGCACGGGGCCGCCCGCCGCTCCGCTCTCCGCATTTCCGGCTCAGCAAAGTTGAGCGCTCCGGACTCATAGCTGTTGACGCCCCCCGCCTCGTCGTGCATCCTTGAGCCTGTAAAGCTCAACTCTTCCGTGGAGGTATCTACGATGGCACGCGCGGTCGGCATCGACCTCGGCACGACGAACTCGGTCGTCAGCGTTCTGGAGGGTGGCGAGCCCACCGTCATCACGAACGCCGAGGGCGCTCGGACCACGCCGTCCGTCGTCGCCTTCGCGAAGAACGGCGAGGTGCTCGTCGGCGAGGTGGCCAAGCGTCAGGCGGTCACCAACGTGGACCGCACCATTCGCTCGGTCAAGCGTCACATGGGCACCAGCTGGAAGATCGGCCTGGACGGCAAGGACTTCAACCCCCAGCAGATCAGCGCCTTCATCCTGCAGAAGCTGAAGCGGGACGCCGAGTCCTACCTGGGCGAGACGGTCACCGACGCCGTCATCACCGTCCCGGCGTACTTCTCCGACTCGGAGCGCCAGGCCACCAAGGAGGCCGGTGAGATCGCGGGCCTCAACGTCCTGCGCATCGTCAACGAGCCGACCGCGGCCGCCCTGGCCTACGGCCTGGACAAGGACGACCAGACCATCCTGGTCTTCGACCTCGGCGGCGGCACCTTCGACGTCTCGCTGCTGGAGATCGGCGACGGGGTCGTCGAGGTGAAGGCCACCAACGGTGACAACCACCTCGGCGGTGACGACTGGGACCAGAAGGTCGTCGACCACCTGGTGAAGGTCTTCCAGGCCGGCCACGGTGTCGACCTGTCCAAGGACAAGATGGCCCTGCAGCGCCTGCGCGAGGCCTCCGAGAAGGCCAAGATCGAGCTGTCCTCGTCCTCCGAGACCTCGATCAACCTGCCCTACATCACGGCCTCCGCCGAGGGCCCGCTGCACCTGGACGAGAAGCTCACCCGCGCCCAGTTCCAGCAGCTGACCTCGGACCTGCTGGAGCGCTGCAAGGTCCCGTTCCACAACGTGATCAAGGACGCGGGCATCGCCCTCTCCGAGATCGACCACGTGGTCCTCGTCGGCGGCTCGACCCGCATGCCGGCCGTCGCCGAGCTCGTCCGCGAGCTGACCGGCGGCAAGGACGCGAACAAGGGCGTCAACCCGGACGAGGTCGTCGCCATCGGCGCCTCGCTCCAGGCCGGTGTCCTCAAGGGCGAGGTCAAGGACGTCCTGCTGCTCGACGTCACCCCGCTGTCCCTCGGCATCGAGACCAAGGGCGGCATCATGACCAAGCTGATCGAGCGCAACACCACGATCCCGACCAAGCGCTCCGAGATCTTCACCACGGCCGAGGACAACCAGCCGTCCGTGCAGATCCAGGTCTACCAGGGCGAGCGCGAGATCGCCGCGTACAACAAGAAGCTCGGCATGTTCGAGCTGACCGGCCTGCCGCCGGCCCCCCGTGGCCTGCCCCAGATCGAGGTCACCTTCGACATCGACGCCAACGGCATCATGCACGTCGGTGCCAAGGACCTCGGCACCGGCAAGGAGCAGAAGATGACCGTCACCGGCGGCTCCGCGCTGCCGAAGGACGACATCGAGCGCATGATGCGCGAGGCCGAGCAGTACGCGGAGGAGGACCACAAGCGCCGCGAGTCCGTGGAGACCCGCAACCAGGCCGAGCAGCTCGTCTACTCGACCGAGAAGTTCATCGCCGACAACGCCGACAAGCTGCCGGCCGACGTCAAGACCGAGGTCGAGACCGCCATCGGCGAGCTCAAGGAAGCCCTCAAGGGCGAGGACATCGCGAAGATCCGCGAGGCCTCCGAGAAGGTGTCCACCACCGCGCAGAAGCTCGGCCAGGCGCTGTACGCCAACGCCGACGCCGCCGGCGCCGCCCCGGCCGGTGACGCCGCCGGTGCCAAGGACGACGACGTCGTCGACGCCGAGATCGTGGACGACGAGAAGCCCAAGGGCGGTGCGGCATGACGGAGAAGCCGCAGGGTGCTGAGCCCGGCGACGACTCCGCCGCCGAGGAGGCCGTGATCAAGGCTGCCGAGGAGGCTGCCGCGGGCGGTGCCGATTCGACCGCCGGCGCGACCGGCGAACCGGACGACCTCGCCACGGCCAAGCGCGAGCTGGCCGAGCGGACGGCCGACCTCCAGCGCCTCCAGGCCGAGTACCAGAACTACCGGAAGCGGGTCGAGCGCGACCGGCTGACGGTCCGTGAGATCGCCGTCTCCAACATCCTGGAGTCGCTGATCCCGGTCCTGGACGACATCGGCCGGGCCCGTGACCACGGCGAGGTGACCGGCGGCTTCAAGTCCGTCGCCGAGTCGCTGGAGACCGTCGTCGCCAAGCTGGGCCTGCAGCAGTTCGGCAAGGAGGGCGAGCCCTTCGACCCGACCATGCACGAGGCGCTGATGCACAGCTACTCGTCGGAGGTCACCGAGGACACCTGCGTCCAGATCCTCCAGCCCGGTTACCGGATCGGCGAGCGGATCATCCGCCCGGCGATGGTCGCGGTCGCGGAGCCCCAGCCGGGCACCCAGACCACGTCCGGCCCGGACACCGACACCGCCAAGGGCGGGGAGAAGAAGGACCAGGCCGACGGTGGCTCGGACAGCTGACCACCGGTGACGGCTGACAACCTGTGCGCTGCGGAGTCGTACGCCGGCCAGTACGGCGGCCGGCTCCGCAGCGCACTGTCGACGGGCCACGGCCGGCCCGTTGACAGCTCTGTGACGATGGACCTCGGGAGGTGGCGCCAGCCATGAGCGGCAAGGACTACGTGGAGAAGGACTACTACAAGGTCCTCGGCGTGCCCAAGGACGCCACCGCCACCGAGATCAAGAAGACCTACCGCAAGCTGGCCCGCGAGTTCCACCCCGACGCGAACAAGGGTGACACCGCGGCCGAGGAGCGGTTCAAGGACATCTCCGAGGCGTACGACGTCCTCTCCGACGAGAAGCGCCGCAAGGAGTACGACGAGGCCCGCAGCCTCTTCGCCAACGGCGGCTTCCGCGCCGGCGGCCCCGGTAACGGCAACTACAGCTTCGACTTCGGCGACCTGTTCAGCGGCAACCAGGCCGGCAACAGCGGTGGCCTCGGCGACGTCTTCGGCGGCCTGTTCAACCGCGGCGGCGCCCGGCAGGCCCAGCCCCGGCGCGGCGCCGACGTCGAGACCGAGGTGACGCTCTCCTTCGAGGAGGCCGTCGACGGCGCCACCGTCCCGCTCCGGATGACCAGTCAGGCCCCCTGCCGCCACTGCAACGGCACCGGTGCCAAGGCCGGCACCACCCCCCGGGTCTGCCCGACCTGCGTCGGCTCCGGCACGGTCAGCCGCGGCCAGGGCGCCTTCGCCCTCTCCGAGCCCTGCCGGGACTGCCGCGGCCGCGGCATGATCGTCGACGACCCGTGCACCGACTGCCACGGCAGCGGCCGGGCCAGCTCCGCCCGCACCATGCAGGTCCGGATCCCGGCCGGTGTCCAGGACGCCCAGCGGATCCGCCTCAAGGGCAAGGGCGCGCAGGGCGAGCGCGGCGGCCAGCCCGGCGACCTCTACGTCACCGTGCACGTCGACCCGCACCCCGTCTTCGGACGGAAGGCCGACAACCTGACCGTGACCGTCCCGGTCACCTTCCCCGAAGCCGCGTTGGGGGGCACCATCGAGGTGCCGACCCTCAACGGACCCTCGGTGAAGCTCAAACTCCCCCCGGGCAGTGCCAACGGCCTCACCCTGCGGGCCCGCGGCAAGGGCGCCACCCGCAAGGACGGCACCCGGGGCGACCTCCTGGTCACCGTGGAGGTCGTGGTGCCCCAGCACGTCACCGGCGACGCGCTGGCCGCTCTGGAGCAGTACCGCGAGGCCACCGCCTCCGACGACCCGCGAGCCGCCCTGTTCCGAGCGGCGAAGGGAGCGTGACGACCAGATGACCCCCGACAGCACCGGCCACGGCCCGATCGGCCCCGGCATCGGCGAGGGACTGCCCGGCGGCGGCCCCCCGCGCGCGCGCCGGGCCGTTCCGCAGCCCCAGTACGTCCTCACCGAGGACACCCCGGTCTACGTGATCTCGGTGGCCGCCGAGCTCTCCGGCCTGCACCCGCAGACCCTCCGCCAGTACGACCGCCTCGGCCTGGTCTGCCCCGACCGCACCGCCGGCCGCGGGCGCCGCTACTCGGCGCGCGACATCCAGCAGCTGCGCGACGTCCAGCGGCTCTCCCAGGACGAGGGCATCAACCTCGCCGGCATCAAGCGGATCATCGAGCTGGAGAACCAGGTCACCGCCCTCCAGTCCCGGATCGCCGAGCTCACCGACTCCCTCGAAGGCGCGGCCACCGCCCTCCAGCAGCGCGAGGCCACCATCCACGCCTCCTACCGCCGCGACCTCGTCCCCTACCAGCCCCCGACCCCGCACTCCAGCGCCCTGGTCGTCTGGCGTCCCAAGCGCTGACCCGGCCACGACGGTCGCCGCCGCCGGTTCCCTCTGGTTGGGGGGTGCCGGCGGTGCTTGCGTGGTGAGAGAGTGCTTTCTGCAGGCGAGAGCGGATCAAGAACGCCGATGCCGGTTCGCGGAGGCTCTGGCTAAGATCCCCATCGAAGCCGGCGAACCGGCCTCACTCAGCTCTATCCGAACACCAGGGAGCCGCAGATGAGCGAGACGGCCGAGCCCGGACTCACCTCAGGCGGCCTCGGTGTCCTTTCGGACGGCGCTCGCAAGCTCTACCTCCACGTCCTGCACTCCCACGGCCGCCTCGTACCCGCGAGCCAGGAGGCCACCGACCTCAGGTTCCTCCAGGAGCTTCTCGACATCGGCCTGCTGGTGCCGGACACGGACGAGCCGGACGTGCTCGTCGCCGTGGACCCCCAGCAGCTCTCGTCCGGGCTCATCGCCTCCTGGCAGCGCAAAGCACTCGACCTGCTCTCCCGGGCCGAGGCACTTCCGATCGATTTGAAGGAACTGTCCGAGGCCTTCCACACGCCGAAGCAGACCGGCGGCAGCATCGAGTACGTCCGTGGAAAAGTACTGATCAATCAAAGACTCGGGCAGTTGACCACGAGTTGCACCGAGGAGTTCCTCGCCGCACAACCGGGTGGTCCCCGCCCCCCGGAGGCACTCGCCGGCAGCCGCGACCGCGATTTGGCTCTTCTCCAGAGAGGCGCCACGTTTCGGACCATTTACCACCCCAGTACGCGTTACCACCCCGCCACCAGGGACTACGTCCTCGCCATCACGGACGCCGGGGGGCAGGTCCGCACCCTGGACGAGCCGTACACCCGGCTCATAGTCGTGGACCGCCGCACCGCCATCATTCCCATCGCGGACGACCTGAATGTGGCCGCGTTCATACACGACCGCGCGATCATCAGCTATCTGGTCTCCGACATCTTCGAGCGCAACTGGAACCGCGCTCTCGATTTCGACGGCGCCCGCGCGGTGCCGCAGGAGGTCATCTCACGCCTGCGGCAGACGATCATCGATCTGCTGCTGAAAGGCACCAGTCACCGCGTGATTGCCCGAAGCCTGGGCATCAGCGAACGCACGCTGGCGCGTCACATAGCGGACATGCGTGAGGACTACCGGGTGGATTCGCTGTTCCAGCTCGGGTACATGCTGGCCCGGACCACCCAGAGCGGGCACCCCGAAGAACGCCTCGGGGAACACGACCCGTCAACCGACTGACCGCCCGGGGCCCCTGACGGCCCGCCCGGGCGTCACGTGCCGGACTCAGGTCCAGTTGCTGTCGTTCGCGGTGAGGGCCAGCGTGACCAGGGCCGGAGCGTCGGCGGGCACGGAGTTGGCGGTACGCGGCGCCGGCTGGTGGCCGGAAGCCGCCGACGTGACCTGGCTGCTCGCGGTCAATACCGCTATAACAGCAACGACCGAAGCCGCAGTGATGCGAACGTGTCGGCGCAGGCGAAGCATTGCGATCACGCCTTCCTGAGTTAGTCGCGGGTATCGAGCAATGGGAACAGCTACGCAGCCGCCCACATAATGCCCCAGCTCGAACGCACGCGCCACATCCCCCCTCCACAGAGGTGCGTCATCTCCATGCCAGGCAGACAGATGACACCGCGAAGCAGTGGACTCCACCGCCCCGAACGATGGACGATCAGTTCGCTCCCGATGGTCCCGGCAAGCTCACCACACTTGCCGATGTACCTTCAATTCACCATTCGACTTAGCTCCCCCGAGCGAAGTCCGCAGCCTCGCCGATCAGAACCCCCTAACCCTGCCGGACCTGGTGAACCCGGTCAGCCACTCCCCGGAGTCGACATGACTGAGCCCTACCTGCGTCACCACGACAGCCAGGCCCTTGAGGGCCGGCGTGCACGAGTCTTCCTGGCCGCGCCGCTCATGCGGTTGACCGGGCCGGCGGACAGTGTGGTGACCCTCGCCAGCCGGACGCGGCTGACCACCCTCCGCACCACCCTCCTCCGCAGTGGCGCCGCCGTGTACAGCGCCCACCACAGTGACGCCTGGACCGTCGCCGGGCGCGCCCCCGAGCCGCGCGTGCCGTCGGACTTCCGCGCGCTGCAGTCCGCCGACCTCGTCTTCGCCTACGTCGGCGCACCGCTGTCGGCCGGGGTCAGCCTGGAGCTGGGCTGGGCGTCGGCGCTGCGCAAGCCGATCGTGCTCCTCGTCGACGAGGCCATCACCCACAACCCGCTGATCGCCACCATCGAGCAGGTCGCCCCCGTCCTGCCGCTGGTCTTCGACGACACCTGGTCCCAGGAGGCCCTCCACCACACCGTGGAGACCGCCCTCGACTGGGCCGGCATGGCGCTCTCCCTGCGCGAGGGCTTCTGGACCGCCCCCGGCGAGCAGTTCACCGTCCCCCGTCAGCAGCCCCCCGCCGTCGGCCCGACCGGCTACTGGCCCACCGGCGCGGCCACCGGCTGATCCCGTCCGGGCTCCCCCGCCGGGCTCCCGCACCTGCCGGCCCCCGCCGGCCCCGAAGGAACAGCGTCTCCGCGTCGTACCGCCCCGGACCGGGCACCGCGGGACCCCTCATCCGCCGGCCGAGCCGGAAGAGCCCCTCCACGTCGGGGAGTTCGCGCGGGCGGACGAGGTGACCGACCCCGTGACGCCTCAGCAGGCCGCGTTCGAGGAACGGACGGAACGCCCCGGTGTCCCCCTCCCGCGACGCGGCGGCGCGGATCCGGCCACCGTCCCCCGGCGGCGCCGGACAGCGCGCGTGGGCGGCCCCGTCCGGCAGCGGGACGCCGTGTTCGTCCGTCGTCCTCGCCGCGCGTCCGCCGGCCGAGCCGGACGAGGCCCCGCACGCCGCGGCGGCCAGTGCGGGCGACCGCGATCAGCCCCCCACTCGCAGAGCGACTCGGCAGAGCGACTCGGCCGGGCGGTCAGGCAGAGCGGTCAGGCAGCGCAGCGCAGAGCGGCCGGGTAGCGGGTGCGAACGGCGCCGTCGGGCTCATCCGTCGTCACGGCCGCCCCGCATCAGCCAACCGAGCTGGAACAGGGTCTGCGCCCCGTACCGGTCGCGGAGGCGGGCGATGTGCGCGGCCACGGTCCGCTCGCTCAGGCCGAGGCGGGTGGCGACCGCACGCTGGGTCAGACCGCGGGCCAGCAGGCGGCCGACGCGGTCGGACGCGTTGTGGGGGTTGCGGGCCGGGCCGTCGGCGAGCGCGGCGGTCCAGTCGGTCGCGTCGGCGCGGGCCCAGTCGCGCTCGAAGGCGTTGACGATGAAGGCGATCGCGGCGCGGTCGGTGATGAAGGCGGCGGTGCTGTGGTCGTCGCTGGCGGAGATCACCGCGACCGAGCGGTCGAAGATCATCAGCCGCTGGAACGGCTCGTCGAGGGTCCGGATCAGCGAACCGTGCCGGGTGACCTCCTCGGCGTAGGCCAGGGCGGCGGGTTCGGAGACCGCGACGGGCTGGTAGATGGTCCGCAGGGTGCAGCCGCGCTGCAGGAGCTGGACGTCCTGGACCAGGGC
This sequence comes from Kitasatospora sp. NPDC002965, assembly GCF_040611255.1. Lineage (NCBI taxonomy): Bacteria > Bacillati > Actinomycetota > Actinomycetes > Kitasatosporales > Streptomycetaceae > Kitasatospora > Kitasatospora sp. NPDC002965. Next base: position 64,555 of record NZ_JBEXNT010000029.1, read on the forward strand.
GCCCTGGAGGGCGTCGGCGGGCCGGTGGCCGGGCTGGGCGGTGAGGACCTCGGTGCGGCAGTCGGAGACCAGCTGCGAGATCCGGTGCCGGATGTGGGTGTGGCCCTCGATGTAGACGGCGCCGCCGGAGCGCTCGGGCGGCCGGGGCATCGCGTCGTAGGCGCGGGTGAGGCCGTCGAGGGTGCCGGGCAGGTTCTCGGCGCGGACGAGGAGGCGGGTGGCCTCGCTGCGGAGCTCGGCGCCGAGGCGGTCGCTGACCGAGCGCGGGCTGACGGCCGTGTAGCAGGCGTCCATCGGGTTGGGCATCAGCAGACCGATGGAGACGAGCTGGCGCAGGGCGCGACGGTCCGGTTCGGGGACGTCCGCGACGGGGATCCGGCCGCCGTCGGCCAGGATGGCGAGGTAGAGCCGGCGGGCGGCCTCGTCGGGCTCGCCGCCGGCCGCGGCCGCGCCGGTGGCGGCGCCCCCTCCGGCGCCGGCGCCCGGAGCGGTCGTCGGATCCGCCGTCCCCTCGACCGTCACGTCGAACGCTCCCTGCCGGATGTCTCGCGGATGTGTGCGCCCTCGCACGCGGTGCGCACTCGTCACACACGTTCGCCGGGCGTGATCACGGTACTGGGAGCCGGCGGGCCCCCGGACTCCGGGTGCCGTCGCACACGGGCCAGGGGGGCCGCCGGTCCACGCCACGGTCGCGGCGCTTCCGGCGAGGCGGAGCAGCAACGCCTCGCCGGCTCCGGTCCCGGGGGCCATCACCACACATGGCGTCCCGGCCGGCGCTCTTCCCCCCGATATGCAGGTACGTGCGGACGTACCGGACGCATCCAGTAATGAAGAGCAAGTCGCCGTCATCGGGCTGCGGTTGCCCGGTCGACGTGACGTGACTCCACCCTCACAGCGTGACGGCCGGTGAACAAGTGCCGCCCGACTGCATGTTCTCGCAATTGCAGGAACCTGCATCCTCGGCGTGGCGCGACGTCCGCCGCGGCGCCCTGGCGTATCGCGAACGCGCAGGTCAGGGCGGCGGGACGGCGGAGTCCGACCCTCCGGTCATTCGGAACCGAACGACCGTGTTCCGTTCCCCGCGGCCTATGCGGCGCTCGCCCCGTGCCTCCCCGGCCCCCGGTCCGAGCCCGTTCGGGCACCGTCCGGGTACCGTTCGGGCCGCCCGCACCGGACCGTACCGGAGTCACCCGGGGCCGGGAAGCCGCGGGGAAGCACGGGAAGGCGCGGCGCCGCAGGGCCCCGGCCGCCCGGATCCGGGCCGTCCGCCAGGACGGGTGGCACCGGAGGACGCCCCCCGGGACGGGCGGTCCCGACCGAGCCGACGACAGCCTCCCGCCGGACCACCGCACCACCGCACGGGGTGACTTGACACGTCGTCAGACCCCTGTCGGGCACCGGCTCAGGCCCCGGCTCAGCGGGCCAGCAGCCGGCCGCCCGCCAACCCGGCGGCGGTGCCGCCCGCGGCGAGGGCCCAGGAGGCCAGCAGCAGGACGAACAGGGCGGTGGCGAGTCCGGTGAACCCGGGGAAGCCGGTGTGCCGGGCGAGGGCGGCGGCGCCGGTGACGCAGGTGCCGACCGGGAAGGTGAACGCCCACCACGTCATCGCGAACGACATGCCGGCCCGCCGGGCACGGAGGTTGGCGGCGACGGCGAGCGCCAGCCAGAGCATCGCCACGCCGAGCACCGCCACCCCGTACAGCTCGGCGAGGGCGAGCGCGACGGGAGCGATCGTCGGGGTCACCGGGCGGGCGGCGTCGGCGAGTTGGTGGACCGCGGTGGTGGACTGGCCGAGCGGGCCGAGCACCAGGAAGAGCGACGGGGTGAGCGCCAGGGCGGGCAGCTTGCTGTGCACGAGACCGGTGAGCACCACCGGCAGCAGCGCCAGGGTGGCGAGCAGGCCGATCCCGAACAGCGCGCAGCAGGTGTACAGCAGCGCCTGCTGGGCGGTGCCGGCGGGCAGGTGCGGGATCAGCGCGGGCCCTGCGGCGGAGGCGACCAGCGGAGCCACCACCGGCAGCAGCCAGGTCGGGTTGGCCTCCAACGGGGAGACCGCGTGCCGGGTGATCATCAGGTACGGGATGCCGGCCGCGACCAGCAGCGCGTACCCGGTGCCCACCGTCCAGAGCACGGCGTCGAGCGCGACGGCCGGGCCGGTCCCGATGACGCGGGAGCCGAGCGTCAGGGTCCCGAGCCCGACCGAGATCAGCGCCATCGGCGGACAGCCGTAGAAGACGGCGGTGGCCGGGTGGTCCAGCAGCTGGGCACGGGCTGCGTCCCGGTGACGGGTGAGGTGGACCAGCCGCGCGGACCCGAGCACCAGCAGACCGGCCAGCCCGAGCGCCCACATCACCTCGCCGAACCCGATCAGGCCGGGCAGCCGGACCGGGAGGGCAGCCGCACCGTTGCCGACGATCGCGGTGCCCATGACCGCCGCGTACCAGTTCGGCCCGAGCTGTGCGAGGTCGAGCCGGCGGGCGTGGTCGGACGGGCGCAGACGGGGGCGAGGGCGGGGGCGGGGGTGCGTGCGGGGGCTGATCAGGGTGGCCATGGCATCAACCGTCTCCCGGTGCGACCCCGGCCGGTAGCGCCGAACGCTCTATGAGGGCATAGCCTGAACCTATGGCCCTCTCCCCGCGCGTCCCCGAACTCGGTGCGCTGGAGCTGCTGCTCGCAGTGGCCCGGCTCGGCAGCGTCGGCCGGGCCGCGGCCGAACTCGGGGTGAGCCAGCCGACCGCCAGCGCGCGGATCAAGGGCATGGAGCGGCTGATCGGCGTCCCGCTGCTGGACCGCTCCCCGCGCGGCTCCCGGCCGACCGAGGCCGGCCGGCTGGTGGTCGAGTGGGCCCGGCAGGTGGTGGAGGCCGCGCAGGCACTGGACGCCGGGATCGACGCGCTCCGCGAGCGCCGGGACGCCCGGCTGACCGTGGTGGCCAGCCTGACCGTCGCCGAGTACCTGATGCCCGGGTGGCTGCTGGCGCTGCACGAGGCGAGCCCGGGGACCGCCGTGACGCTGCGCACCGCGAACTCCGCGGACGTGGCCGGGCACGTGCTGGCCGGGGACGCGGACCTCGGCTTCGTCGAGGGCCCCTCCGCTCCGCCCGGACTGGCCGGCGCGGTGGTGGCGGCCGACCGGCTGGTCGTCGTGGTCTCGCCGGGCCACCCCTGGGCGCGCCGCCGCTCCCCCCTGACCCCGGCGGAGCTGGCGGCGACGCCGCTGGTGCTGCGCGAGCCCGGCTCGGGGACCCGGGAGGTGCTGGAGATGGCGCTGGCGCCGTACGGGGGCGCGGCCCGGCCGCGGCTGGAGCTGGCCTCGTCGACGGCGCTGAAGGCGGCGGCGATGACCGGCGCGGGGCCGGTCTGCCTGAGCGAGCTGGCGGTGGTGGAGGAGCTGGCGACCCGACGGCTGGTGGAGGTGCCGCTGGCGGAGGGGCTGGACCTGCGACGGCCGCTGCGGGCGGTCTGGCCGGCCGGCCGGCGGCCGAGCGGGCCGGCCCGGGAGCTGCTGACGCTGACCCGGCGGACGGCGGCCCCGAGGCGGGCGACCGGGGCGCGGCGGTCGACGGCACGGACGGAGGCCGGGGCTCCGGGGATCCGGCCCGCGGGCGGCGGCGCGCCGGGGGCCCGGGCCGCGGAGAACGGCGCCGCCGGGAACCGGGCCGCGGGGGCCCGGAGACCCGCCCCGCACGGGCGCCCCGACCGTTCATCTGAAAGTTGAGCGGAATAGACTCAACTTAGTGCATGCTGTAGAGAGCAGAACCAACGCACGACAAGGGAGGACACCCCAGCAGTGGACGCCAGCAAGTTCACCACCAAGACGCAGGACGCCCTGTCCGCCGCGATCCGGCAGGCCGGAGGCGCGGGGAACCCGGACGTCAAGCCGGTGCACATCCTGATCGCGCTGCTGGAACAGCCCGAGGGCATCGCCAGGCCGCTGCTGGAGGCGGTCGGCGCCGACGTGTCGCGGGTCGAGGCCGAGGCCCGCCGCCTGCTGACCGGGCTGCCCAGCGCGATGGGCTCGACCGTCGCCGCGCCCCAACTGGCCCGCGACACCCTGGCGGTGCTGACCGAGGCCGGCCGGCGCGCCGACGACCTCGACGACCAGTACGTCTCCACCGAGCATCTGCTGGTCGGCCTGGCCGCCGAGGGCGGTCCGGTCGCCGAGCTGCTGGTGCAGCAGGGCGCCTCCGCCAAGGCCCTGCTGGCCGCGTTCAAGGACGTCCGGGGCAGCGGCCGGGTCACCTCGCCGGACCCGGAGGGTACCTACAAGGCACTGGAGAAGTACGGCACCGACCTCACCCAGGCCGCCCGGGACGGCAAGCTCGACCCGGTGATCGGCCGGGACCAGGAGATCCGCCGGGTGGTCCAGGTGCTCTCCCGCCGGACCAAGAACAACCCCGTGCTGATCGGCGAGCCCGGCGTCGGCAAGACCGCCGTCGTCGAGGGCCTGGCCCAGCGGATCGTGGCCGGCGACGTGCCGGAGTCGCTGCGCGGCAAGCGCCTGGTCTCGCTGGACCTCAGCGCGATGGTGGCCGGCGCCAAGTACCGCGGCGAGTTCGAGGAGCGGCTGAAGGCCGTCCTCAACGACATCAAGCAGAGCGACGGCCAGGTCGTCACCTTCATCGACGAGCTGCACACCATGGTCGGCGCGGGCGCCGGCGGCGACTCCGCGATGGACGCCGGCAACATGCTCAAGCCGATGCTGGCCCGCGGCGAGCTGCGGATGGTCGGCGCCACCACCCTCGACGAGTACCGGGAGCGGATCGAGAAGGACCCGGCCCTGGAGCGCCGGTTCCAGCAGGTGCTGGTCGGCGAGCCCAGCGTCGAGGACTCGATCGCCATCCTGCGCGGCCTCAAGGGCCGGTACGAGGCGCACCACAAGGTGCAGATCGCGGACGCCGCGCTGGTCGCCGCGGCGACGCTCTCCCACCGGTACATCACCTCCCGGTTCCTCCCCGACAAGGCGATCGACCTGGTCGACGAGGCCGCCTCCCGACTGCGGATGGAGATCGACTCCTCGCCGGTCGAGATCGACGAACTCCAGCGCTCCGTCGACCGGTTGCGCATGGAGGAGCTGGCGCTGGAGAAGGAGTCGGACCCGGCCTCGGTCGACCGGCTGGCCCGGCTGCGCTGCGATCTCGCCGACAAGAACGAGCAGTTGAGCGTGCTCACGGCCCGGTGGGAGCAGGAGAAGAAGAGCCTCAACCGGGTCGGCGAGCTCAAGGAACAGCTGGACGACCTGCACGGCGCGCTCGAACGCGCCCAGCGGGACGGCGACTTCGAACGCGCCTCCAAGCTGATGTACGCCGAGATCCCGGCCGCGGAGAAGGAGCTCACCGACGCCCAGGAGCGCGCCGCCGCCCAGGACGGCTCCGCCTCGATGGTCAAGGAGGAGGTCGGCCCGGACGACGTGGCCGACGTGGTCGCCTCCTGGACGGGCATCCCGGCCGGCCGGCTACTGGAGGGCGAGAGCGCCAAACTCCTGCGCATGGAGGAGGAGTTGGGCCGCCGCCTGATCGGCCAGGCAGAGGCCGTGCAGGCCGTCTCGGACGCGGTCCGGCGGACCCGCTCGGGCATCGCCGACCCGGACCGCCCGACCGGCTCCTTCCTCTTCCTCGGCCCGACCGGCGTCGGCAAGACCGAACTCGCCAAGGCCCTCGCCGACTTCCTCTTCGACGACCAGCGGGCCATGGTCCGCATCGACATGAGCGAGTACGGCGAGAAGCACTCCGTCTCCCGCCTGGTCGGCGCGCCGCCCGGGTACATCGGCTACGAGGAGGGCGGCCAGCTCACCGAGGCGGTCCGCCGCCGGCCGTACAGCGTGGTGCTGCTGGACGAGGTGGAGAAGGCCCACCCCGAGGTCTTCGACGTCCTGCTCCAGGTGCTGGACGACGGCCGGCTCACCGACGGCCAGGGCCGCACGGTGGACTTCCGCAACGCGATCCTGATCCTCACCTCCAACCTGGGCAGCCAGTTCCTGGTGGACCCGGCCACCCCGGAGGAGCGGAAGAAGGACCTCGTCCTGGACTCCGTCCGGGCCGCCTTCAAGCCGGAGTTCCTCAACCGGCTCGACGACATCGTGGTCTTCGACCCGCTCGGCACCGCCGAGCTGAGCAGGATCGTCGACCTCCAGGTGGCCGCGCTCGGTGCCCGGCTGCGCGAGCGGCGGCTCACCCTGGAGGTCTCCGCGGCGGCCCGCGACTGGCTCGCGCTCACCGGCTACGACCCGGCGTACGGCGCGCGGCCGCTGCGCCGGCTGGTGCAGTCGGCGATCGGCGACCAGTTGGCCAGGGCGATCCTGGCCGGCCAGGTGCACGACGGCGACACCGTCCTGGTCGACCGGGACGACGAGACCGACCGCCTCACCGTCCGGGCCCGCGGACCACTGGAGAAGTAGCGCCGGCGGACCTCGTCGGACCCGGTCAGCGGGGCCCGCCACCCCCGGTGACCTGCCTCGCACACCCCCGGTGACCGGGTCCGGTCACCGGGGGTGCGCCATGATCCGGCCATGCCCGGCCGGAGCGCGGTCTCCCCTGTGAGGCAGGGCCCCGATGAGGCAGGATGGGAGGTGGAAGGGCGGCCTCTCATTGCCGACCACCACGTGCACTGAGGAAGAGGACCCTATGAGCATCGACCCGTCGTCCATCCCGTCGTTCGGTGTCCCCCAGGGCGGGCAGCCGGGCGGTCAGGGCGGCCGTCCGGACGGCCCGCCGCCGATCATCGTCCCGGACCAGGCCCTGGTGGGCCAGCTCCTCGACCAGATGCAGCTGAAGCACGTCGTGGACGAGGAGGGCGACCTCACCGCCCCCTGGGAGGGCTTCCGCGTCTACTACATGTTCCGCGGTGAGCAGAAGGAGCTCTTCGCCGTCCGCGCGTTCTACGACCGCTCGTACCCCCTTGAGGACAAGGCCGAGATCCTCGACCTGATCGACGAGTGGAACCGCGAGACCCTCTGGCCCAAGGTCTACACGCACACCCACGAGGACGGCGTCGTCCGGCTGATCGGTGAGGCCCAGATGATCGTCGGCACCGGCGTCAACCTGGACTACTTCGTCACCACCACCGCCAACTGGACCCAGGCCGCGGTGGGCTTCGAGCAGTGGATCGTCGAGCGCCTCGGCCTGCAGAAGGACATCGAGGGCGAGGACGGCGAGGGCAAGCCCTCCGAGGGCACCGACGAGGCCTGATCCTCCGCCTCCGGCCCTCCGCCACGGCCCGCCACCGGCACTCCGGTGGCGGGCCGGCGCCGTTCCCGGCGGGCCGTCCTTGTCCCGGGCCCTCCCCTGGCCCGAGGATGGGGGTCGACCACGAGGTGTGAGGAGCCGTGATGGGTGCGAGGCCGCTGCTGAACCGCCGGCTGGAGGGACTCGGCACCACGATCTTCGCGGAGATGTCCGCGCTGGCCGTGGCGACCGGTTCGATCAACCTCGGCCAGGGGTTCCCGGACACCGACGGGCCGGAGGCGGTGCGCGAGGCCGCCGTCCGTGCGCTGCGCGAGGGGCTCGGCAACCAGTACCCGCCCGGCCCCGGGGTCCCCGAGCTGCGCGCCGCGATCGCCGGTCACCAGCGGCGCTTCTACGGCCTCGCGTACGACCCGGACACCGAGGTGCTGGTCACCGCGGGCGCCACCGAGGCGATCGCCGCCACGCTGCTGGCGCTGCTGGAGCCGGGCGACGAGGTGATCGCCCTGGAGCCGTTCTACGACTCGTACGCCGCCTGCATCGCGATGGCGGGCGCCGTCCGCGTCCCGCTCACGCTGCGTGCCCCCGACTTCCGCCCCGACCTGGACCGGCTCCGGTCACTGGTCACCCCGCGTACCCGGCTGCTGCTGCTCAACTCGCCGCACAACCCCACCGGCCTGGTGCTCACCGCCGAGGAGCTGCGCGCGGTCGCCGAACTCGCCGTCGAGCGCGACCTCCTGGTGGTCACCGACGAGGTCTACGAGCACCTGGTGTTCGGCGGCGCCCACCACCCCGTCGCCGCCCTGCCCGGCATGCGCGAGCGCACCGTCTCCATCTCCTCGGCGGGCAAGACCTTCTCGTTCACCGGGTGGAAGGTCGGCTGGGTCACCGCGTCGGCGCCCCTGGTCGCGGCGGTGCGCACCGCCAAGCAGTACCTGACCTACGTCAGCGCGGGACCCTTCCAGTACGCGGTGGCCGAGGCGCTGCAGTTGCCCGACGACTACTTCGCGGACTTCCGCGCGGATCTGCTGCACAAACGGGATCTGCTCGCGGACGGGCTGGGCGCCGCCGGTTTCCGGGTGTTCCGGCCGGCCGGCACCTACTTCATCACCACCGACATCACTCCGCTGGGCGAGAAGGACGGCATCGAGTTCTGCCGCACGCTGCCCGAGCGGTGCGGCGTGGTGGCGATCCCCAACGCGGTCTTCTACGACGACGTGGACGCGGGCCGCTCGCTCGTCCGCTTCACCTTCTGCAAGAAGGTCGAGGTCCTGGAGGAGGCGGTCACCCGGCTCGCCCGGCTCTGACCGATCTGCGGGACCTCTCGCACGTTCCGACGATTCGTCAACTCACCTGAACGGTAAGGGCTTTCCCTGCCGGTCGGGCAGTTTCCGCTGCCCCGGCGGCATGCCACGATGACGGTCCGGCGCCGTGCGCCCGGCGCGGCGGGGCGGGGGGCGTACAGGTCGTGTGAACAGCGCATGAGCAGCTCACACGGCGTGCGATCCGGGGCGAGGGGCGCGCGCGGTGCATAGTCGCACACCGGGTCGATCAGAGCAGGGAAGCAGATGTGCTCGAAACGGTGAATGCTTGACAAAGTTGGGTAAATCACCGACGGACCCGGCGTATTCGTGCTTCTCTGCTGCTGAATCTCCAGCCGGAATCCTTCCTTCCACGGTCGGCCGCGCCCTGGACCGCACAGCCACGAACAGCCTCGCCCTTGCCTAGGCCAACTCGCTGCTGCTCGGCGGGCGCGCACGGAGCTGAAACGCGGAGCCGAGCATGCTCACCACTTTGCAGACCTCCTACACGGACACCCGCGCGGGTGACCTGGCCTGGTGCCTGGGCGGCGACCCGCTGCCCGCTCTCGCGGTCCGCGACCTGAGACTCGACGGCCCCGGCCACCCCGGCCCGCCCGGCACCCTCCAGCTGCGGCTGCTGGGCGCCTCGCACCAGGTGGTGATCACCGCCGGCCCGGGCCACTGCCTGGAGACCGTCGCCTGCCTGCCCGGTCGCCGAACGCCGCTGCCGGCCCGGGTCGCCAAACAGGTCGACGGCTGGGAGTACGAGTTCGCGGCCCGGATCGAGGCGTTGCCGCCCCACGACTTCGCCGCCCGCGCCCAGGAGTTGCTGGCACTGGTCGAGGGGCACCCGCGCGGCCTGGCCGGGGTCTTCCCCGGAGACCCCAGCGCCTTCACCGCCCTGGTCACCCAGGGCGGCGCGGACCGGCTGCTCTGGCGCACCTGGCACGCCTACCCGCAGGAGGGGCAGCTGGTCTGCACCCGGTCCTCGCTGGTGGTCCTCCGGTGACCGCGACGACCGAGCCCTCCATAGCCCTGCCGGCGATCTTTCATTCGTACGCAGGAACGATTCGTCAACCTGTCACGCCCAGCTGTCCGTCGAATGGGCGCAGCCGTCCGTCCCGAACGTCGCCTAGCGTTTGTTCGTGATCAACCATCCGGCCGGTCCGCCCCCCGCACAGCCGGGCCTCGACCTCGACGACGGCAGCCCACCCCGGCTCGGGCGGAGCCTGACCCCCCTGCCAGCCCGCCGTCGGTGCCGGCTGCGTTCCCGCCCGCGGCTCGCCCGACTGGCCGTCCTGCTGGCCGCGTTCGTCTGCGCGGCCTGCGGACTCGTCTACGAGCTGGAACTCGTGGCGCTCGGCGACTATCTGCTCGGGGACTCGGTCACCCAAACCTCCGTCGTCCTCTCCGTCATGGTGTTCGCGATGGGCCTCGGCTCACTGCTCGCCAAGCGGTTCACCAGCCGCCCGGCCACCGCCTTCGCCCTGGTCGAGTGCGCCCTCGCCCTCACCGGCGGCCTCTCCGTCCTGGCGCTCTACTCGTGCTGGGCCTGGATCGGCCGCTACCAGGCCGCCATGGTCGGCATGACCTGCCTGATCGGCGTGCTGATCGGCGCCGAGATCCCCCTGCTGATGACGCTCGTCCAACGGATCCGGCGGGAGGACGCCGGACGGGCCGTCGCCGACCTCTTCGCCGCCGACTACGTGGGCGCGCTCATCGGCGGGCTCGCCTTCCCGTTCCTGATCCTGCCCGCCCTCGGGCCCGGCAGCGGCGCCCTGGTCACCGGCGCGGTCAACGCCGTGGCCGGCTCCGCCGTGGTGCTCTGGCTCTTCCGCGAGGAACCGGCGCCGAGGGTCCGGCTGATGCTCTGGGGCGGCTGCGCCCTGGTGCTCGCGGTGCTCGCCGCGGCCGCCGCCTGGTCCGGCGCGGTCGAACGCGCCGCCCGGCAGGCGCTGTACGGCGGGCAGGTGCGGTACGCCCACGGCCGGTACCAGGAGGTCGTGCTCACCGGCCCCGCCGAGGGCCCGCTCCGGCTCTACCTGGACGGCCGGCTGGCGGTCTGCGGGCCGGACGAGTACCGGGGCAACGAGGCCCTCGTCCACCCCGCGATGGGAGCCGGTCCGGACGGCCGGGTCCTGGTGCTCGGCGGCGGCGACGGGCTGGCCCTGCGGGAGGTGCTGCGGCACGGCGGGGTCCGCTCGGTGCTGGTCGTCGACCCCGACCCGGCGCTCCCCCGGCTGGCCCGGACCGACCCGGCCCTCGCCGCCCTCTCCGGGCACTCGCTGGAGGACCCCAGGGTCCGCACCGCCGAGGCCGACCCGCTGGAGTGGCTGCGCACCACCCGCCCCGCTCCCGGCCGGTCCTTCGACGTGATCCTCGCCGACCTGCCGGCGCCCGCCGACGGCGGCCCGGCGAAGTTCCACTCCCAGGAGTTCTACGGCCTCACCACCCGGCTGCTCGCCCCCGGGGGGCGGCTCGCCGTCCGGGGCGGCGGCGAACCGGGCGGCCGGCACGGCCTCTGGCAGGTCGAGTCGGGCCTGCGCGCCGCCGGCCTGCGGACCGTCCCGTACGCGGTCGCGGGCAGCGCGACGGCCAGCTGCCGCCCCGGACCGGAGAGTGACCAGACCTTCCTGCTCGCCGCCGCCGCCCAGCCGCCGCTCTCGCTCGCCCCCGACGCGCCGCCCCCGCGCGCCCTCACCCCCGACGCCCTCCGCGCGTCCGCGGCCCGCCTCGCCGCGGCCCGCCCCGCCCGTCCACCCGCCGCCCTGACCCTGCTCGGCCCCCGCTGAGCCCCTCCGGCGCCCGGAGCCCGTACGGGGGCCCCGGCGCCCGTACGGGGCCGCTCCGGGCCCGGGGCCCCGACCCGGAACGGCCCCGGGGCGGGGCTCGGGCGACAGCTGGGGGACAGGGCGGGGCCCGGAACGGGTTCGGTCGGTAGGCTCCCTGACATGGAGCATGAGGTTGTCGTCCCGATGCCGGCCGGGCTGGTCCGGCAGGCCCTGCAGGATCCGGCGCTGCTGGCGCGTTCCGTGCCGGGGCTGAGCACCGAACCGGCTGCCGTCGGCAGCGGCCCGGCCGACGAGATCGCCGGGCGGCTGAAGCTGCGGATCGGCACCTCCACCATCACCTACAAGGGTGGGCTCTCACTGATCGAGGGCCGCGAGGGCGTGCTGACCGCGTTCGCCGAGGGCCAGGAGGCCCGCGGCAGTGGCGAGGCCACCGCCACCGTCCGGGTCAGCGTCGCCGACGGCGCCGAGGACGGCACGGCGGTGGTCCGCTTCACCGGCGACCTGACCGCCTCGGGGCGGCTGACCGAGTTCGACGACGAGACCCTCGCCGCGACCGGCCGCCGACTGCTGGACCGGTTCGCCGCCGCCCTCGCCTCCCCCGACGGCGCGCCGGAGGTCGTCCCGGACGAGGACGAGGAGGCGGCCGTGGGCGCGGACGGGGCTCCGGGCGCGGCCCGGGAGCCCGCCGCGGAGGACCCCGGGAGCCCCGGGGACGCCGAGGACGGCCCGGCCCGCCAGGACGGCCGGGAAGCCGAGTCCCCCAGCACCTCCGAGGACGACCAGGACGACCAGGCCGACCGACCCGCTCAGGGCACCGAGGACGGCCAGGACGCCGAGGAGCCCGAGGACGCCGATGACGTCGAGGACGGCGGCCAGGACGACGAGGAGCCGCCGGGCACCGCCACCGTGGTGTTCCTGGAGGACCACCAGGAGGACCGCCAGGGCGAGCCCGGCGACGACCTCGACGACGACCTCTCCGACCTGATCGCCTTCTCCGACGCCGACGCCGAGCGCTTCGGCCTCCCCGTGGGTGACGTCGACGAGCCCGACCGCACCGCCGCCGGGGCCGGGGCCGAGGAGGCCGTCTCCGCCGACCTCCCCTCCGAGCTGCCCTTCGAGTACGAGCAGGACCCCGTGCTCGGCGGCCCGGTCCGTCGCAGCATCGTCGGCCGCTCCGCCGAGGAGGTCGACCACGCCCCGCCGCGCGGCCCGTACGCGCCCGCCCTGCCGGCCCGCAGCGCCCGGGCCCGCGCGGCCTCCCGCTGGGGCGGCGACGCCGGCGGGATCGTGGTGCCGGGCGTGGGCGGTCGCAGCGCGGTGCCGTGGGTGATCGGCGGCGGTGTGGCCCTGCTGGGCGGCGCGGTGGTGCTGGTCAGGGCCCTGCGCCGCCGTTAGCCGGGGGCCGCCCCCTAGACTGGACGCTCATGAGCAACGACCGCGACGCCCTGCTGGCACAGATCAAGGACAAGGCCGTCGTCCACGGCAAGGTCACCCTTTCCTCCGGCAAGGAGGCCGACTACTACGTCGACCTTCGCCGGATCACGCTGGACGGCCGCGCCGCCCCGCTGGTCGGCCGGGTGATGCTGGACGCCACCTCCCACCTGGAGTACGACGCCGTCGGCGGGCTGACGCTGGGCGCCGACCCGGTGGCCGCCTCGATGCTGCACGCCGCCGCCGCGCGCGGGCGTGAGCTGGACGCCTTCGTGGTCCGCAAGGCGGGCAAGGCGCACGGCCTGCAGCGTCGCATCGAGGGCCCGGAGATCAAGGGCCGCCGGGTGCTGGCGGTCGAGGACACCTCCACCACCGGCGGCTCGGTGCTGACCGCCGTCGAGGCGCTGCGCGAGGCGGGCGCCGAGGTGGTCGGCGTGGCGGTGATCGTCGAGCGCGGCGCCGCCCCCGCCATCGAGGCCGCCGGCCTGCCGTACGTCACCGCGTACACCCTGGAGGACCTGGGCCTCTGAGCCCGGGCCCGCCGTCTTCGCGGCGACCCCGCCCGCCCGCTCCCTCCGCAGCGCAACCGAACGGCCGGGGCCCGGTCCTGTTTCACGTGAAACAGGACCGGGTCGCCGTCGGGCCGGCGGCGGGCGGCGACGGCCTTGGCCACCCGGGGC
>NZ_JBEXNT010000030.1:0-75637 GCF_040611255.1 Kitasatospora sp. NPDC002965
CGCCGACCTGTCGGGCGATCCGACCTTCGCCGAACTGCTCGACCGGGTCCGGGCCGCGGACCTCGCCGCCCTCGACCACGCCGACGTGCCGTTCGACCGGGTGGTGGAGGAGCTCGCCCCGCCCCGGGCCCCCGGCCGCCACCCGCTGTTCCAGGCGATGGTCGCGCTGGAGGAGGCGTCCCCCGACACCTCCCGGCTGTTCGGCCTCGCCACCGAGGAGGTGGCCGTCGACCCCGGCGCCGCCAAGTTCGACCTCGACGTGGTGCTCAGGCCGGCCCGGCCCGGCGGCTCGTCCGCAGCCGATCCGGCGGCCGGCGACCCCGCCGCCGACGGACTGGTCGGCGGCATCCGCTACGCCACCGACCTGTTCGACCGCGCCACCGTGCAGACCCTGGCCGCCCGGCTGGTCCGCCTGCTGACCCTGGTGACGGCCGAGCCCGGCACCCCGATCGGCCGGCTCGACCTGCTGTCCCCCGGCGAGCACGCCGACCTGGACCGCTGGAACGCCACCGGCCGCGTCCGCCCGGTCACCACCGTCGCCGAGGAGTTCGCCGCCCGGGCCGCCGCCACCCCCGGTGCCACCGCCGTGGTGGCCGGCGCCGACCGGCTGACGTTCCGTGAGCTCGACGAGCGCGCCAACCGGCTCGCCCGCCTGCTGATCGCCCACGGCGCCGGACCGGGCACGCTGACCGCGCTCGCCCTGCCGCGCACCGCCGACGCGGTCGCCGCCCTGCTGGCCGTGCTGCGCCTGGGCGGCGGGTTCCTGCCGCTCGACCTCGGGCTGCCCGCCGACCGGCTCGCCCACATGCTGGCGGACTCGGCCCCGGACGTCGTCCTGGCCACCGGCGCGAGCGCCCGGCTGCTGCCGCCCGGGACCGGGACCCTCGTCCTCGACGACCCGGCCACCGCCGCGGACCTCGCCGCCGGACCGGCCGCGACCGTCCACGTCCCGGCCGACCCGTCCGAGGTGTCCTACGTCATCTACACCTCGGGCTCGACCGGGCGGCCCAAGGGGGTCGTCCTCACCCACGGCGGACTCGACAACCTGTACCACGACCACGACCGCACCCTCTACCGTCCGGTCGCCGCCGCACTGGGCCGGCGCGTGAGCGCCCTGCACACCGCGTCGTTCTCCTTCGACTCCTCCTGGGAGCAGCTGTTCTGGCTGATCGCCGGCCACGAACTGCACCTGCTCGACGACATCCTCCGCCGGGACGCCGAGGCGGTCGTCGGCTACTGCGCCGAGCACCGGATCGACGCCCTCGACGTCACGCCCTCCTACGCGCGGCAGCTGCTGGACGCCGGCCTGCTGACCGGCGCCCACCGCCCGCCGGTGCTGCTGCTCGGCGGCGAGGGCGTGCCGCCCGACCTCTGGGCCGAGCTGCGCGGCCACCCGGACGTCCGGGTGGTCAACTACTACGGGCCGACCGAGTTCACCGTCGACGCCCTGGTGGCCGGGACGGCGGACGCCGACGGGCCGGTGATCGGGCGTCCGCTCGACAACACCCGGGCCCACGTGCTGGACGCGCGGCTGCGTCCGGTGCCGCCGGGTGTGCCGGGTGAGCTGTACCTCGCGGGGGTGCAGCTGGCGCGGGGGTACCTGAACCGGGCGGCGCTGACCGCCGAGCGGTTCACCGCCGACCCGTACGGTCCGCCGGGCAGCCGGATGTACCGCACGGGCGACCTCGCCCGGCGGACGGCCGACGGCCTGGTGGAGTACCTCGGCCGGACCGACGACCAGGTCAAGCTGCGCGGCTTCCGGATCGAACTCGGCGAGGTGGAGGCCGCGCTGGCGGCCCTGCCCGGCGTCGGCGCCGCCGCCGCGCTGGTCCGCGAGGACACCCCCGGCAACCGGCGCCTGGTCGGCTACGCCACCGGTGGCGCCGACCCGGCGGCCCTGCGCCGCGCCCTCGCCGGGACGCTGCCCGACTACCTGGTGCCCGCCGCCGTGGTGGTGCTCCCGCAGCTGCCGACGACCGCCAACGGCAAGCTGGACCGGGCGGCCCTGCCCGCCCCGTCCGCCCCGGCGGTGGCGCTCGCCCGCCCGCCGCGCGACGCCCGCGAGGAGCTGCTCTGCGGGGCCTTCGCCACCGTGCTCGACCTCCCGGAGGTAGGGCCCGAGGACGACTTCTTCGCCCTCGGCGGCCACTCCCTGCTGGCCACCCGGCTGGCCGGGCGGATCCGCACCGTGCTGCGGACCGAGACCGCGGTCCGGGACGTCTTCGCCGCGCCCACGCCCGCCGGGCTCGCCGCCCGGCTCGCCGAGCGGGCCGGGACCGACCGGCCGGAGCTCACCGCGGGCCCGCGCCCGGCGCACCCGCCGCTGTCGCCCGCCCAGCTCAGCCTCTGGCTGCTCCACCAGGTGCAGGACTCCGGCTCCGCCTACCACGTACCGATCGCGCTCCGGCTCACCGGAGCGCTCGACCCCGGCGCCCTCGCCGCCGCCCTCGCCGACGTCGCGGCCCGGCACGAGAGCCTGCGGACCGTCGTGCGCGAGCACGACGGCGAGCCGTACCAGCAGGTGCTCGCTCCCGGCGCGCACCCGGTGCCGCTCACCGTGCTGCCGGTCGGCGAGGACGGGCTGGACGCCACCCTGCGCACCCTGCTCGCTCCGCCGTTCGACCTCGCCGCCGAGCCGCCGTTCCGTGCCCACCTGGTGCGGGTCGACGAGGGCGAGCACGTCCTCCTGCTGACGCTGCACCACATCGCGGGCGACGAGGAGTCGACCGCCCCGCTGCTCGCCGACCTCGACGCCGCCTACACGGCCCGACGGGCCGGACGGGCCCCCGAGTTCGCCGAACTCCCCGTCCAGTACGCGGACTTCGCCCGCTGGCAGGGCGAGCTGCTGGCCCGGACCGGCGACCGGCAGCGGGCCTACTGGACGCGCACGCTGGCCGGGGCGCCCGAGGAGGTCGCGCTGCCCGCCGACCGCCCCCGGCCGGCCCGCCCCACCCACCGGGGCGCCGTCGCCCTCTTCGAGCTCCCGGCCGACACCGCCGGGGCGCTCACCGCACTCGCCCGGGCCCACGGCGCCACCCTGTTCATGGCCGTCCACGCCGTGGTCGCCACGCTGCTGCACCGGCTCGGCGGGGGCGAGGACATCGTGGTCGGGGCACCCGTCTCGGCCCGCGGCGAGGCCGTCCTCCGGGACCAGGTCGGCTACCACCTCAACACCCTGGCGCTGCGCACCGACCTCTCCGGCACCCCGGCCTTCGCCGCCCTGCTGGAGCGGGTCCGGGACGCCGACCTGGAGGCCTTCGACCACGCCGACCTGCCGTTCGACCAGGTGGTCCGGGCGGTCGCGCCGGCCCGTACGGCCGGGCGTCACCCGCTCTTCCAGACCATGGTCACCTTCCACTCCGCCGCTCCCGCCCCGGCCCGGCTCTTCGACGTCCCGGCGGCGGAGCTGCTGGTGGACACCGGCGGCGCCAAGTTCGACCTGGAGTTCGCGGTCGGCCCGGCCGCCGACGGCAGCGGGCGACTGGAGGGCGGCGTCCGGTACAGCCGGGACCGCTTCGACGAAGCGACCGCCCGCGCCCTCGCGGACCGGCTGGTCCGCCTCGTGGAGCAGGCCGTCGCGGACCCGGCGCGCCCCGTCGCCGACCTCGACCCGATGGCCGAGGGCGAGCGTGAACTCGCCCTGTACGGGCCGGAGTCCACCGACCACCCGGCCGTCCCCGGCGACCCGGCCACGCTGCCCGACCTGGTCGCCGCCGGAGCCCGCGCCGGGGCCGCCCGCCCCGCGGTGCTGACGGACGGCGCCGAGCTGTCCCGCGCGGCCTTCGACGACCGCGCCGACCGGCTCGCCCGGCTGCTGATCGCCCGCGGGGTCGGCCCGGAGAGCGTGGTCGCGGTGGCCCTGCCGCGCTCCGCAGACCTGCTGGTGGCCGTCCACGCCGTGGTCCGGGCCGGGGGCGCCTACCTGCCGCTCGACCTCGACCACCCGGCCGAGCGGCTGCGCCACCTCCTCGGCACGGCCCGCCCGGTCTGCGTGCTCACCGAATCCGGATCGGCCGGCCGGCTGCCCGCCGACGCCCCCGACGCCGTCCTGCTGGGGGACCCGGAGACGGAGGCCGCCCTGGCGTCCGCCCCGGCCGGACCGGTCACCGATCACGACCGGCTCGCCCCGCTGAGGCCCGACCACCCCGCGTACGTCATCTTCACCTCCGGCTCCACCGGCCTGCCCAAGGGCGTCCAGGTCGGCCACGCCGCGATCGTCAACCGGTTGCGGTGGATGCAGGACGCCTACCCCCTCGGCGGGGACGACCGGGTGCTGCACAAGACCCCGGCCGGCTTCGACGTCTCGGTCTGGGAGCTGTTCTGGCCGTTCGCCGCGGGCGTGCCCGCGGTGGTCGCCCGCCCCGACGGGCACCGTGACCCCGGCTACCTCGCCGACCTGATCCGCCGCCACCGCGCCACCGTCGCGCACTTCGTGCCCTCGATGCTCGCCGCCTTCCTCACCGACCAGCGGCTCGCCGAGTGCCCCTCGCTGCGACGGGTGGTGTGCAGCGGCGAAGCCCTCCCGGTCGACCTCGCCGAGCGCTTCCGGGAGTCCTGCGCCGGCCGGGAGGTGGCCCTGGAGAACCTCTACGGCCCCACCGAGGCGGCGGTCGACGTCACCGCCGAGCACTACCGGCCCGGCACCGGCCGGTCCGGCGGCAGCGTGCCCGTCGGCAGCCCGGTGTGGAACACCGGGGTCCGGGTCCTGGACGCGCGGCTGCGTCCCGTCCCGCTCGGGACCCCCGGGGAGCTGTACCTGACCGGGGTGCAGCTGGCGCGCGGCTACCTGAACCGGGCGGCGCTGACCGCCGAGCGGTTCACCGCCGACCCGTACGGTCCGCCCGGCAGCCGGATGTACCGCACCGGCGACCTCGCCCGGCGGACGGCCGACGGCCGGCTGCACTACCTCGGCCGGACCGACGACCAGGTCAAGCTGCGCGGCCTGCGGATCGAACTCGGCGAGGTGGAGGCCGCGCTGGCCGCCCTGCCGGGCGTCGCCCTGGCCGCCGCGGCCGTCCGCGCGTCGGGCACCGGGGGCGACCGGCTGATCGGGTACGTCGTCCCGGAGCCGGGTCGCGTTCCGGACACCCGCCACCTGCGCAAGCTCGCGGCGGAGCGGCTCCCGGCGTACATGGTGCCGGCGCCGATCGTCCTCCTCGACGCCCTGCCGCTGTCCGTCAACGGCAAGCTCGACCGGCGGGCCCTGCCGGCGCCGCCGGTCACCCCGGCGGCCGAGCCCGGCACGGCCGACGGGACCGCCGAGGCCGCCGCGACCGTCGCCGAGCCCGCCGAACCTTCCGGGACCGCCGAACCCGCCGTCGTGCTGGCCCGGTTGATGGCCGAGGCCCTCGGCCTGACCGCCGTCGACCGGCACGCCGACTTCTTCGAACTCGGCGGCGACAGCATCGTCTCCATCCGGCTGGTGTCGCTGGCCCGCAAGGCTGGCCTGACCCTCACCGCCCGGCAGGTCTTCGAGGCACCCACCCCCGCCCGGCTCGCCGAGCTCGCCGTCCCGGCCGCGCCGGCCGCCGGGACCGCCCCGGCGGCCGTCCGGCCGCAGGACGACGGAACCGGTCCGCTGCCGCTGCCCCCGATCGCCCACTGGCTCGCCGAACGCGGCGGCCCGGTCGACCGGATCGCCCAGGCCCGGCTGGTGCTCCTGCCCGCCGGTGTCCGTACGGCGGACCTGGCCACCGCCCTCCAGGCGCTGCTCGACCGGCACGCCGGTCTGCGCCAGGTCCTGCACCGGCCGGACCCCGGCGTCTGGTCGGCCGAAACCGCCCCGCGCGGATCGGTGACCGCCGCCGACAGCCTGCGCGCCGTCCCCGCCGCCGGGCTCGACGACGCCGCCCTGCGGGAGCTGGTCGCCACCGAGTCGGACGCGGCGGTCGGCCGCCTGCGCCCCGGCACCGGACGCCTCCTCCAGGCCGTCCACCTGGACGCCGGCCGGGAGGCCGCGGGCCGCCTGCTGCTGACGGCCCACCACCTCGCGGTCGACGAGGTCTCCTGGAGCATCCTGCTGGACGACCTGCGGGCCGCCTGGCAGGACGCCGCCGCCGGCCGGCCGCCGGTCCTGGAACCGGTCGCCACCTCGCTGCGCGCGTGGACCGAGCACCTCCTCGCGGAGGCCCACAGCCCCCGCCGGACCGCCGAACTCGGCCACTGGCTGGCGGCCGGGGAGGGCGGGAAGGACCGGCGCCTGATCGGATCGCGTCCGCTGGACCCGGCCCGGGACACCGCCGACACCGCGCGCCCGTTCACCGTCACGCTCTCCGCCGGACGGACCGCGCCCCTGCTCGACACCGTCCCCGGGGCCGTGCACGGCACCGTCAACGACGTGCTGCTCACCGCGCTGGCCCTGGCCGCCGCCCACCTCGACCCGGACCGGCCGGACGGCGGGCTACCGGTCGAACTGGAGGGCCACGGCCGGGAACAGGACCTGCTGCCCGGCGCCGACCTCTCCCGCACCGTCGGCTGGCTGACCAGCCTGTACCCCGTGCGCCTCGCCCCCGGCCGGATCGACCCGGCCGCCGCCCTCACCGGCGCCGAGGACGCCGGGCGCGCCCTCAAGGAGGTGAAGGAACAGCTGCGGGCCGTCCCCGCCGGCGGGATCGGTGCGGGCCTGCTCCGCTACGCCAACCCCGCCACCGCCCGCCGCTTCGACCCGGCCGCCCGGCCCGAAGTGCTCTGGAACTACCTCGGCCGGCGCACCCACACCCCCGGCACCGCCTGGGGACCTGCCCCCGAGGCCGACGCCGTCGGCGTCGAGCCCGACCCCGGGGCCCCGCTCTCCCACGCGCTGGAGATCGTGGCCCGGATCGACCCCGGCCCCGACGGCCCCCGGCTCGTCGCGGACTGGATCCCCGCCGCCGGCGCCCTGCCGGAGTCGACCGCACGCGCCCTCGCCGAGGCGTGGACCGCCGCGCTCGACGGCCTCGCCACCTGGGCCGGCACCGCCGGCTCCGGCGGCCACACCCCCTCCGACCTCGATCTGCTCTCCCTCGACCAGGACCAGATCGCCATGCTCGAACAGATGTGGAAGGACCAGCGATGACCAGGACCGGCCTCGCGGACATGCTCCCGCTCTCCCCGCTCCAGCAGGGCATGCTGTTCCTCTCCTCCTACGACGACCGGGCCACGGACGTCTACACCGTCCAGCTGACCGTCTCGCTGAGCGGCCCGGTCGACGCGGCCCGGCTCGGCACCGCCGCGGACGCGCTGCTGCGCCGGCACGCCAACCTGCGCGCCGGGTTCTGGCACGAGAACGTGCCCGAGCCGGTCCAGTTCGTCCCCGCCGAGCTGCGGATCGCCGTCCGCGAGACCGACCTCCGGGCCGGGCACGCCACGGCCCCGTCCGGCGCGGCCCCGTTCGCCACGGCCCCGTCCGGCGGCGTCCCGGACGGTGAGGCCCTGGACCGGGCCGAACGCGCCGAGCTGGCCGAGCGGTTCCTCCTGCACCGGCCGCCGCTGCTGCGCCTGCTGCTGGCCCTGGTGGCCGACACCGAGTACCGGCTGATCGTCACCGTGCACCACATCCTGGTGGACGGCTGGTCGATGCCGCTCCTGGTGCGTGAGCTGCTGGAGCTGTACGACCGGGACGGCGACCCCGGCGGCCTGCCCGCCGTGCGCCCCTACCGCGACCACCTGCGCTGGCTGGCCGACCAGGACCGGCCGGCCGCCGAACGCGCCTGGCGCACGGCGCTGGCGGGGACGGACGGCCCCACCCTGCTCGCCCCGGCCGACCCCGGCCGGCAGGCGGTCCGGCCGGCCCGGCACACCCGGGGGCTCACCGAGGAGGCGACCGCGGGGCTCACCGCGGCGGCCCGCCGGCTCGGCACCACCCCCAGCACCCTCGTCCAGTGCGCCTGGGGGCTGCTGCTCGGCTCCCTGACGGGGCGGCGCGACGCCGTCTTCGGCCTGACCGTGTCGGGCCGGCCCGAGGAACTGTCCGGCGTCGACTCGATGATCGGACTGTTCATCACCACCGTCCCGGTCCGGGTCGCCGTGCGCCCGGAGGAGAGCGTCGCCGCGCTGGTCCGCCGGTTCCGCGGCGAACAGAACCAACTGCTCTCCCACCACCACCTCGGCCTGCACGCGATCCAGAAGCAGGCCGGCGGCGGCGAACTGTTCGACACCCTGCTCGTGGTCGAGAACTACCCCGTCGACCCGTCCGCCCGCCCCGCGCTCGCCGGCGGGGCCGCCGTCACCGGGGTCACCGCCCGCGACGCCACGCACTACCCGCTCACCCTGGCCGTCAACCTCGGCCGCACCGTCGAGGTCCACCTGGAGTACCGGCCCGACGTGCTGACCGACCGCCGGGTCGAGCGGATCGGCGAGCGGCTGGCCGCGCTGCTGGAGCGGATCGCCGCCGACCCCGACACGACGGTGGGCAGGCTGCGGCTGACCACCGACGACGAGCACGCCCGGCTGGCGGCGGCGGGGCACGGCCCGGAGGCCGCCGCCTTCGGGGGGAGCGTCGCCGACCGTTTCGCGGCGCAGGCCGCCGCGACCCCCGGGGCCACCGCCGTCGTCTCCGGCGGCCGGTCCGTGACCTTCGCCGAACTGGACCGCCGCTCCGCGGAGCTGGCCCACCGGCTGGTCGCACGCGGGATCGGCCCCGAGTCGGTCGTCGCCCTCGCGGTGCCGCGTTCGGTGGACGCGGTGACCGCCCTGCTCGGCGTGCTGCGCAGCGGCGCCGCCTACCTGCCGCTGGACCTCGACCACCCGGCCGAGCGCCTCGCCGACATGATCGCCGACGCGGCCCCGGCCTGCCTGGTCACCACCGCGGGCACCGTCCACCGGCTCCCCGCGGCGGGCCCCCGGCCGCTGCTGCTCGACGGCCCGGACGACACCACCGCCACCGACGCCGCCACCGCCCCGGGCCCCGGGCCCGACGCGCCGCTCCCCGCCGTCGACCCGGAGCACCCCGCCTACGTCATCTACACCTCCGGTTCCACCGGCCGCCCCAAGGGCGTGGTCCTCACCCACCGCGGCCTCGCCAACCTCTACGCCAACCACCGGGCCGCGCTGCTCGACCCGGCCGCCCGCGCGGCCGGCCGCCCCCTGCGGGCCCTGCACACCGCCTCGTTCTCCTTCGACACCTCCTGGGAGCAGCTGTTCTGGCTGCTCGCCGGGCACGAACTGCACCTCCTCGACGAGACGGAGCGGCGCGACCCCGAGTTCGTCACCGGCTACGTCCGCCGCCACCGCGTCGACACCCTCGACGTCACCCCCACCTACGCCCAGCAGCTCCTCGACTGGGGGCTGCTCGCCGACGGCGCCCACCGCCCGGGGCTGCTGCTGCTCGGCGGCGAGGCGGTGCCGCCCGCCCAGTGGAGCGCGGTCCGCGCCGCCGACGGCGTACGCGCCGTCAACCTCTACGGCCCCACCGAGTACACCGTCGACGCCCTGGCCGCCGACCTCGCGGACAGCGTGCGCCCGCTGGTCGGCGCACCGATCGCCGGCACCGCCGCCGGGGTCCTCGACCACGCGCTGCGCCCCGCACCGGACGGCGCCCCCGGCGAGCTGTACCTGGCCGGGACCGGGCTGGCCCGCGGCTACCACGACCGGCCCGGTCTGACCGCCGGCCGCTTCGTCGCCGACCCGTACGGCCCGCCCGGCAGCCGGATGTACCGCACGGGGGACCTCGTCCGCAGGCTGCCCGACGGCCGCCTCGACTACCTGGGCCGGGCCGACGAGCAGGTCAAGATCCGCGGGTTCCGGATCGAGCCCGGCGAGATCGAGGCCGCCCTCACCGCGCTGCCCGGGGTCGCCACCGCCGCCGTGGTCGTCCGCGAGGACACCCCCGGCGTCCGCCGCCTGGTGGGCTACCTGACCGGTGACGCCGACCCGGTCGGCGCCCGCGCCGCCCTGGCCGCCGCGCTGCCCGAACACCTCGTCCCCGCCGCCCTGGTGGTCCTGGACGCCCTGCCCCTCAACGTCAACGGGAAGCTCGACCGCGCCGCCCTGCCCGCCCCCGTCCTCACCGGCGACCCGGCCTCCCGCGCTCCGCGGACCCCGGCCGAGGCCGTCCTGTGCCGCGTCTTCGCCGATGTCCTCGGCCTCGCCGCGGCCGGCGCCGACGACGACTTCTTCGTCCTCGGCGGGGACTCGATCAGCTCGATCCAGCTGGTCGGCCGGCTCCGCAAGGAGCAGCTGGTCCTCACCCCCCGGCAGGTCTTTGAGCACCGCACACCCGCCCGGCTCGCCGCCGCGGCGGTGGACGCCGGGACCGTCGCCGACGGCCCGGACCCCGCCGCCGTCGTCCTCGTCCCCGAGGCGGCCCTCGCCCTGGCCGCCGAACTCCGCCCCGACGCCGAGGAGGTGCTGCCGCTCTCCCCGCTCCAGGAGGGCCTGTACTTCCACGCCGTCTACGACGACCGCGCGCTCGACGTCTACCTCATGCAGAACTTCATCGAGCTGCTGCACGCCGTCGACCGGACGGCGCTGCGCCGTGCCTTCGAGGCGCTGCTCAGGCGCCACCCCCACCTGCGGGCGGGCTTCTGGCACCAGGGCTTCGACGAGCCGGTGCAGATCGTCCCCGGCGCGTGGGAGCTGCCCTGGCAGGAGACCGACCTCAGCCACCTCGACCGGGCCGCCCAGGACCGCGCCCTGGAGGAGTTCTCGCACGCCGACGCCGCCACCCGGTTCGACCTCGCGGCGCCGCCGCTGCTGCGCGTCGCGCTGTTCCGCTTCGCCGACGAGCGGTACGTGCTCTGCGTGACCCAGCACCACATCCTCACCGACGGCTGGTCCGAGTCTCTGTTCTTCGAGGAGCTGTTCGCCCTCTACCGGCACGGCGGCGACGAGGACGCGCTGGCGCCCGCCACGCCGTACCGGGAGTTCCTGCGCCACCTCGCGGCGACCGACCGCGAGGCCGCCGCCGAGGCCTGGCGGGTCCACCTCGCCGGCCTCGACGAGGCGACCCTGGTCGCGCCCGAGGACCCGGCCCGGCAGCCGGTGATCGCCGAGGTCTGCCCGATCGTCCTGGACGAGGCGACCAGCGACGGGCTGCGCGCCTTCGCCCGGTCCTGCGGCATCACCCTCAACACGGTGCTGTCCACCGCGTGGGCGCTCACCCTGGCCGGCCTCACCGGCTCGGACGACGTGGTCTTCGGTGCCACCGTCTCCGGCCGGCCGCCGGAGCTGGCGGGCGTGGACACCATGATCGGGATGTTCATGAACACCCTCCCGTTCCGGGTGACCGTCCGGCCCGGGGAGCCGTTGCGCGACCTCCTGGTCCGGGTCCAGCGGGAGCACGCCGCCCTGCTGCCGCACCACCAGGTGGGCCTCGGCCGGATCCAGCGGCTCAGCGGCTTCGGCCGCCTCTTCGACACCCTGTACGTGTTCCGCAACACCCCGCTGGACGACTCGGCCCGGGAGGAGGCCGTCGCGCGCCACGCGATCGGCTGGACCCACAGCGTGGACGGCACCCACTACCCGCTGACCCTCGCGGTCACGCCCGAGCGCGCCCTGGAGCTGAGCCTCGCCTACCGGCCCGACCTGTTCGACGCCGAGGCCGCCCGGGCCGTGGCCGAACGGCTCGCCGCCCTGGTCCGCGCCCTGCCCGGGGACCCCGCCGCCCCGGTCGGCCGGCTCGGCACCCCGGAACCGGCCGAGCTGGGCAGGCTGCTCGGCCTCGGCGACGACACCGGCCACGCCGTTCCCGACACCACCGTCGACCGGCTGCTCGCGGAGCAGGCCGCCCGGACCCCGGACGCGACCGCCCTGGTTTTCGGCGAGGAGCGGCTCTCCTACGCCGAACTCGACCGGCGGGCCGACCGGCTGGCGCACGCCCTGATCGCCCGCGGCGCCGGGCCGGAGCGCCTGGTCGCCCTCGCGCTGCCGCGCTCCGCGGACTTCGTCGTCGCCCTGTTCGCCGTGCTGCGCACCGGCGCCGGCTACCTGCCGCTCGACCTGGACCACCCGGCCGCCCGGCTCGCCGAGATGCTCGCCGACGCGCGCCCGCTCTGCCTCGTCACCGTCACGGCCGTCGGCGCCGGCCTGCCCGCCGCGGACGACCTGCCCCGCCTGGTGCTCGACGACCCGGACGGCCTGGCCGAACAGGCCGCCGTCCCGGCCGGGCCGGTGACCGCCGCCGACCTCACCGCCCCGCGTCACGCCGACCACCCGGCCTACGTGATCTACACCTCCGGCTCCACCGGGCGGCCCAAGGGCGTGGTCGTCCCGCACCGCGGGCTGACCACGATGCTGGTCAACCACCGGGCCCGGATCTTCGGCCCCGCCGTGACCGGGGCCGGCGGGCGGCGCCTGCGGATCGCCCACACCGTCTCCTTCGCCTTCGACATGTCGTGGGAGGAGTTCTTCTGGCTGGTCGACGGCCACGAGGTGCACGTCATCGGCGAACGGCTGCGGCTCGACCCGGACGCCCTCGTCGACCACTACGTCCGCGAGCGCGTCGACGTCGTCAACGTCACCCCGTCCTACGCCCAGCAGCTGATCGAGGCCGGACTGCTCGCCGACGGCCGGCACCGGCCGGTGCTCGTCCTGCTCGGCGGCGAGGCCGTCCCCGAGTCCCTCTGGCAGCTGCTCGACCGGACCGACGGGACCACCGGCTACAACCTGTACGGGCCCACCGAGTACACCATCAACGCGCTCGGTGCGGGCGTCGGCGAGAGCGCCACCGCCACCGTCGGACGGCCCGTCATGAACACCCGGGCGTACGTACTGGACCAGGCCCTGCGCCCCGTCCCGGTGGGCGTGCCCGGCGAGCTGTACCTCGCCGGGGACGGCCTGGCGCGCGGCTACCACGACCGGCCCGGTCTGACGGCCGGCCGCTTCGTCGCCGACCCGTACGGCCCGCCCGGCGGGCGGATGTACCGCACCGGCGACCGGATGAGGTTCCGGGCGGACGGCAGGCTGGACTACCTGGGCCGGGCCGACCAGCAGGTCAAGGTCCGCGGCTTCCGGGTCGAGCCAGGCGAGGTCGAGTCCGCGCTGCTCGCCCTGGACACCGTCGCCGCGGCGGCCGTCGTCGCGCAGCGGGGCCCGGGCGGCGCACGCCTGGTCGCCTACACCGTCCCCGCCCCCGGCCTCCCGGCGGACTCCGCCGCGCTGCGCGCCGCGCTGGCCGCGACCCTGCCCGAGTACCTCGTCCCGGCCGCGTTCGTCGAGCTCGACGCGCTGCCGCTGACGGTCAACGGCAAGGTCGACCGCGCCGCGCTCCCGGTGCCCGGCCCGGCCGGGCGGGGATCCTCCCGGCCGCCCGCCGACGCCCGCGAGGCCCTGCTCTGCGAGCTCTTCGCGGAGGTCCTGGGCGTGCCCGAGGTCGGTGTCGACGACAACTTCTTCGAACTCGGCGGCCACTCGCTGCTCGCGATGCGGCTGGCCGGCCGGATCCGGGCCGAGCTCAACACCCCGGTCCAGGTCGCCACCCTGATGGCCGCCCCGACCGTCGCGGGGGCGGCGGCCCGGCTCGGCACCGACGCCCGCCGTGACGCGCTGCGCACCCTGCTGCCGCTGCGGGAGAAGGGCGCGCTGCCCCCGCTGTTCTGCGTCCACCCGGCCTCCGGTTTCAGCTGGCAGTACGCGGGCCTGCTGCGCCATCTCGACCGGGAGCGCCCGCTGTACGGCCTCCAGTCGCCGGGCCTGCGCGGTGAGCTCCCGAAGGTCGAGGACGTCCGGGGTCTGGCCGAGCTGTACCTCGCGGAGGTGCGGGCGGTGCAGCCGCACGGCCCGTACCACCTGCTGGGCTACTCCTTCGGCGGGACGGTCGCCCACACCATGGCGGCGCTGCTCCAGGAGGGCGGCGAGGAGGTGGCCCTCCTCGGGCTGCTGGACGCCTACCCGCCGGAGACCGAGGACTGGTCCTTCGTCACCGACCCGCGCTTCCGCGAGCGGCTCGCCGAGGAGGAGAGCGGGTTCCTGACCGGGGTGGCCGGGCTCGGCCTGGCGGGGCCCGGGGACACGGCCGGGGACGCGGCTGCGGACACGGCCGGCGCCGGGGGAGAGGCCGGCCGGCCGGTCGGCCGGGAGGAGGCGATCGCCGCGATCCGGGCCAGCCAGGGCATGCTGGCCGGCTTCGACGAGGATCTGCTCCACGCGATCGTCGACACCAACGTGCACTGCGTCGGCCTGCTGGCCGGCAGCCGCACCCCGGTCTGGACGGGTGACGCCCTGTTCGTCACCGCGGCCCGCACCACCGCCCCCGAGGACGCGCCCGCGAAGGTCTGGCCGCCGTACCTGCGGGGCAGGCTGGCCGAGCACGTGCTCGACGTCGCCCACGACGAACTGATGGACGCGCAGGCGCTGGAGGAGATCGGCCCGCTGGTGCAGCGGGCGCTGGCGGAGGGGGTGTGAACCGGCCCCGCCGGTCCGCCCGCGCCCCTCCCGCGGGCGCGCCTTCCGCCCGTCCGTCCGCCGACCCCGGCGGGGCCCGGGCCGCCATCGCACGACCGCATGATCCGGGGACCGCACGGCGGTCCCCGGGCTCCGAGAAGAGGACAACCCCCATGACCAGCAACGCCCCCCTGATCGACACCGTCTACCACGACCTGGCCCTGCGGACCCTGGAGGTGATCCGGGTCACCCGGGTCACCCCCCGACTGGTCCGGGTCACCCTCGGCGGCCCCGAGCTGGCCGGGTTCATCGACCGGGCGCCCGCCGACCACGTCAAGGCCTTCTTCCCGGCGCCCGGCCAGCTGGAGCCCGTGCTCCCCCTGCTCGGCGACGACGACGAGGGCCTGATCTTCCCTGACGTCCCGCCGTTCCCGATCTCCCGCGACTACACCACCCGCCGCTTCGACCCGGTGGCCGGCGAGCTGGACCTCGACTTCGTCCTGCACGGCAGCGGCGTCGCCTCGGTCTGGGCCGCGCAGGCCGCCCCCGGCCAGAAGCTCGGTCTGGCCGGGCCCCGCGGCTCGGTGATGGTCCCGCTGGAGTTCGACTGGTACCTGCTGGCCTCCGACGAGACCGGCCTGCCCGGTCTGAGCCGGTACCTGGAGATCCTGCCGGAGGGAGCGATCGCCAAGGTGTTCATCCTGGTGGACGACGCCGGTGAGGAGCACCACCTGGAGACCAAGGCCGACGCCGCGATCACCTGGGTGCACCGCGACGGCCTGGCCCACGGCGAGGGCGACCTGCTCCACCGGGCGATCAGCGCCCTGGAGTTCCCGCCCGGGCGGCCCTACGTCTGGATCACCGGCGAGGCCGGCGAGCTGAAGCCGATCCGCCGCCACCTGCGCGCCGCCGGGTTCGACCGGGACTACACGGACGTCGACGGCTACTGGAAGCGCGGCACCGTCAACCTGGACCACCACCTCGCCGACGACGACGAGGAGGAGCCGGGCGCCGACGCCGCCTCCTGACCGCCCGTCACCGCGGAGGCGCGGGTCCGTCCCCCGGGTGGGGCGGGCCCGCGCCTCCGCGGTGCGGTGGGTCCGGTCGGCTCAGCGGCGTCCGGACCGCCACTCGTGGAGCAGCAGCCAGACGAGGTAGAGCCCGCCGATCGCCGCCGTCATGATGCCGACCGGCAGCTGGATCGGGGCCACCACCCGCTGGGCCGCGAGGTCGCTGAGGCAGAGCAGCAGCGCCCCCATCAGCGCGGAGGGCAGCAGGCTGACGCCGGCGGCCCGGCCGAGGCGGCGGGCGAGCTGCGGTGCGGCCAGGGCGACGAAGGAGATCGGCCCGGCCGAGGCGGTGGCGACGGCCGAGAGCAGCACGGCGGAGACCACCAGCAGGGCGCGTGAGCGTTCCACCGGCACGCCGAGCGCCTTCGCCGCGTCGTCGCCGGCCTCCATCAGCCGCAGGTGCCGGCCGAGCAGCAGGACGGCGGGCAGCAGGAGCCCGATCGCGAGCGCCGCGGGGCCGAACTGGTCCCATCCGCGACCGTTCAGCGAGCCGGTGAGCCAGACCGCCGCGGCCTGCGCCTCGTCGATCGACGCCTCGATCATCAGGTAGGCGTTGACCGAACTCAGCAGCGCCCCCGCCGCGATCCCGACCACGATCAGCCGGTAGCCCTGCACGCCGCGCCGGTAGGCCAGCAGGTAGACCGTCAGGGCGGTGGCGAACCCGCCGCCGACCGCGCCGAGCGCCACCGCGAACGGTCCGCCGCCGAACACGAGGATCTGCAGGAGCGCCCCGGTCGCGGCGCCGGTCTCGAACCCGATCAGGTCCGGGCTGCCCAGCGGGTTGCGGGCCAGGCTCTGGAACACGGCGCCGCTCAGGCCGAGGGCCGCGCCGACGATGAGGCCGACCGCGAGCCGGGGCAGCCGCAGGCTGTTCACCACGTAGTCGGTGGCCGCGGTCCCCTGGCCGGCCAGCGCCTTGACCACGTCGACGGGGGAGACCTGGAAGTCACCGGTGCCGAGGGTGACGACGGCCACGGTGAGCAGGGCGAGGGCCAGACCGCAGCCGGCCACCAGCGGACGCCGGGCGACCCGCAGCTGCAGGGGACCGAGGCGGATCCGCAGGCCGGGGACGAGCCGGGCCGGGTCCGGTACCGCGGGCGCGGGCAGGGCGCGGGGGGCCGACGGGGGCAGCAGGGTGCCGGACGGGCTGTCCGGGAGGGGGCTCACAGCTGGGGGACCTTCCGGCGGCGGACCAGGGCGACGAGGACGGGGGCGCCCAGGGCGGCGGTGACGATGCCGACGGCCAGTTCGTCGGGGCGGACCAGGATCCGCCCGAGCACGTCGGCGCCGAGCAGCAGGGCGGGGGACAGGACCAGGCAGTAGGCCAGCAGCCAGCGCTGGTCCGGCCCGGTGACGAGCCGTACGGCGTGCGGCACGATGAGGCCGACGAAGCCGATCGGCCCGACGGCGGCGGTCGCCGCGCCGCAGAGCAGGGCGACCGCCACCGCGCCGAGCACCCGGGTGCGGGCCGGCCGGGCCCCGAGCGCGCTGCCGATGTCGTCGCCGAGGGCCAGCGCGTTCAGCGGACCGGCCAGGGCGAGGGCGAGCACGATGCCGGTCAGCAGGAACGGCGTCACCTGGAGGAGAACGGCGTCGCTGCGCCCGGCGAGGGTGCCGACGGACCAGGTGCGCAGGGTGGCGAAGGAGTCGCGGTCCAGGAAGGTGAGGGTGGAGATGCCCGCGATGAGCGAGGCGTTGACCGCGGTGCCGGCCAGGACCAGCCGGATCGGGGAGGCGGCCGAGCGGCCCGCGGTGCCGAGGGTGTAGACGGCGGTCGCGGTGAGCGCGGCGCCGGCCAGGGCGAACCAGACGTAGCCGGCCAGGGTGGTGACGTGGAAGAGGCCGATGCCGGCGACGACGGCGGCGGAGGCGCCGGACTCGATGCCGAGCAGGCCCGGGTCGGCGAGCGGGTTGCGGGTGAGCGCCTGCATGAGGGCGCCGGCCAGGCCGAGGCCCGCGCCCACCGCTAGTCCCAGCAGGGTCCGGGTGAGCCGGTAGTCCTGGACGATGACGGCGTTCTCGGTTCCGTCGGGTGCGAAGAGCCCGTGCAGGACGGTGGTGAAGGGGATGGATCGTGCACCCACCGAGATGCTGAGCACCACGATCACGAGGAGCAGCAGGAGGGCGGCCAGCAGCCCTGCGGCGCGTAGTCGGGGCGCGGTCCGTCGGGACCGGAGGGGTTCGGCGGGGCCGCCCGCGGGGACCCCTTGCTGAACGAGGCTCACTCGTGCACTCACTCCTCGGAGGGTGGGGCGGAACACTCTCCGCCACGATTTTTAGTTAGGTGAGCCTATCCTAAATTGGCCGGATTCGGTGCCCGGTCCGGGCGCCCGGACCGGCCTCGCCGCGGCCCCTCCGGGCGGCCGCTGACCGGGGGTTGGCGACCCGTCAGGAGTCGGCCGGACCGGCTCCGTGCGGCGCCGGAGGGGTGGCGGAACCTCGCCGCCCGCCGGGCTCGCGGTCGTGACGGGGCAGAGTGGGCAATGTAAGGTCAACCTTGCCTAACCAGGGCCGGGCGGGGGACTCACCTTCCTCGACCGTGACCGGGCGGGCTGGTGGGACACGGTGCGGCCGGAATGAACGAGTTGAGACAAAGGACGCGTGGGACTGGTGGGCAGAGGCAGTGTGAGTCCTGGCAGGTCCGGCGGAGTCGGAGCCGGGCGGCGCCCGCCCGGTCTCCAGGAGTGCCTGTCCGACCTGAGGCGCTTCCGGGGTTCCACCGTCGTCGTGAAGTTCGGCGGCAACGCGATGGTGGACGAGGCCCGGAAGGCCGCCTTCGCCCGGGACGTCGTCCTCCTGCGCTACGCGGGCCTTCGCCCGGTGGTCGTGCACGGCGGCGGCCCGCAGATCGGCGCACAGCTCCAACGGCTCGGACTGACCTCCTCGTTCACGGCCGGCCTGCGGGTCACCACGCCGGAGGCCATGGAGGCCGTCCGGATGGTGCTGGCTGGTCAGGTCCAGCGGGAGCTGGTCGGCCTGATCAACTCCCACGGGCCGTTCGCGGTCGGGATGACCGGCGAGGACGCGCACACCATGACCGCGCGCAAGCGCTACGCGGTGGTGGACGGCGAACGGGTTGACATCGGCCTCGTCGGCGAGGTCTCCTCCGTCAGTCCGTCGCTGCTGTCGACCCTGCTGGCGGACGGGCGCATCCCGGTGGTCTCCTCGGTCGCCCGGGGCGAGGACGGGAACGTCTACAACGTCAACGCCGACACGGCCGCCGCCGCGGTGGCGGGCGCGCTGCGTGCGGACGTGCTGCTGATGCTGACCGACGTCCCCGGCCTCTACCGTTCGTGGCCCTCCGACACCGAGGTGGTGTCGCGGCTCACCGCGCCCGAGCTGGCCGAGCTGCTGCCGGGCCTGACCGGGGGGATGGTGCCCAAGATGGAAGCCTGTCTCGACGCGCTGCGGGCGGGGGTGGGCGTCGTGCGGGTCCTGGACGGGCGGGTGCCCTACGCCCTGCTGCGGTCCTTCGGTGACTCCTCCCCCGGGACGGAGATCGTGGCCCGGCCTGAGGCCCCGGCCGACACCCCGCATGCCGCGGTGCAGACGGCTCCCGCGCTGCGGTGAGCCCGTGAACGGGGCTCGAATGTCCTGATTCAGACGCTCTGTCCGGAAAATCCGGTCATGAGCACACCCGACTCGGAGAAACCGCTGATCGGAGCCCGGATGCGGGTCCGGTCAGTGAACTTGACTCCATGGCTCCGATAAGGGAACTTAGGCAAGCCTTGCCTTAGGTCTTCGGTGGTCACGCCGGGGTTCGACAGGTCCGGGAGCTCCGCTCCGGGCCCCTGAACGAGTAGTAGACGGAAGGATTGAGTCATGTCGCGCGAGAACGGCGCAAACTACGGAGGTGGCAGCGTCGACGACCTGGTCGGCATAGGCTTCGGCCCGGCCAACCTGGCCCTGGCGATCGCGATCGACGACCACAACCGTCGCAACCCCGGGCAGTCGCTCGGCGTCCGCTTCCTGGAGAAGCAGGAACGTTTCGGATGGCACCGGGGCATGCTGCTGGACGGCGCCACCATGCAGGTCTCCTTCCTCAAGGACCTGGTGACCCTGCGTGACCCGCGAAGCCGCTTCACCTTCCTGTCCTACCTCCAGGAGCGGGGCCGGCTGGTCGACTTCATCAACCTGAAGTCCTTCTACCCGACCCGCCTGGAGTTCCACGACTACTTCGAGTGGTGCGCCGCGGAGTTCACCGACCAGGCCGCCTACGGCCGCAAGGTCACCGCCGTGCGGCCGGTGGAGTCCGACGGCCGGATCGACAGCGTCGAGGTCGTCTCCGAGGCGGTCACCGGTGGCGACCAGGAGGTCCGCCGGGCCCGGAACATCACGGTCGGCACGGGTCTGACCCCGCGTGTCCCCGACGGCGTCACGCTCGGCGAGCGCGTCTGGCACGCCCGGGACCTGCTGCTGCAGGCACCCACGCTGGTCGGCCAGGAACTGCGCCACCGCCGGATCGCCGTGGTCGGCGCCGGCCAGTCGGCCGCCGAGGCGGTCGAGTACCTCCACCGCACGTTCCCCGACGCCGAGATCTGCGCGGTCCTCTCCCGCTACGGCTACAGCCCGGCCGACGACAGCCCCTTCGCCAACCGGATCTTCGACCCGGCCGCGGTCGACGAGTTCTACGGGGCCTCCGAGGAGGCCAAGCAGACCCTGCTCCGCTACCACGCGAACACCAACTACTCCGTGGTCGACGGCGATCTGATCGAGCAGCTCTACCGGATCGTCTACCAGGAGAAGGTCGCCGGCCGCGAGCGGCTGCGCGTCCTCAACGCCAACCGCCTGACCGGTGTCGCCCAGCACACGGACGGCGTGCGCGCCGAGGTCCGCTCGCTGACCACCGGCGAGGAGCAGACCCTCGACTGCGACGCGGTCGTCCTCGCCACCGGCTACACCCACGTGGACCCCCGTGAGCTGCTCGGCGACCTCGCCCCCACGCTCCTCACCGACGAGCAGGGCCGCCTGCGCGTCGACCGCGACCACCGGGTGCTGACCGAGGACCACGTCGACGTGGGGATCTACCTCCAGGGCGGCACCGAGCACACCCACGGGATCACCTCCGCCCTGCTCTCGACCCTGGCCATCCGCTCCGGGGAGATCTGCGACTCGCTCCTGCTGCGCCAGACCGGCGCCCAGCTGCGGGCCCAGAACAGCCGCCTCGGCGTAGCCGGCTGACCACGGATCCCGGGCCACCGGCCCGGATCCACCCGGCCGGACCCACCGAACCGCACACCCTCGCTACCGAACGGACCTTCAGCATGAGCGCCAGCACCGCACCGGGCCCGACGGGCTTCGACCCGGACACCGTCCGGGCGGACATCGCCGACATCCTCGGCGAGCGCCCGGAGGACATCGGTGACGACGACGACCTGCGCGACCTCGGCCTCGACTCGATGCGCGTGATGCACCTCGTCGAGGTCTGGCGCGCCCGCGGCGCCCGGGCCGAGTTCGCCGACCTGGCGGACCTCGGCGCGGAGCCCACCGTCGCCTCCTGGTCGGCCTACCTGAGCCGCGCCTGAGCCGCACCCGAGCCGCGCCCGGGGCACCACCCCGGGCCGTGCCCGAGCAGCACCCGAGCCGTACCCAGCAGGACCGGAACCGCCGAAACCGCCCGTGCCCCCAGGCACCGGGCCCCCTGGACTCCGGCGGGCTCGCCCGACACACCGAACCCGCCGCGCACCTCGTAACACTTCAAGGAGAACCATGAACACCCGAGCCCTGACGTCCCGCAGCGTCAGAATCGCCGCCGTCGCCGCCACCGCCGCGCTCACCCTCGCGGCCTGCGGCTCCAACGGCGACAGCAAGGACGCCGCGGGCACGCCCTCGGCCGGCAGCGCCGCGTCCGGCCCCGTGGTGGTCGAGGCCACCAACGGCAAGATCACCGTCCCGGCCGGCGTCAAGCGCATCGTCAGCGTCTCCTACGCCACCGGCGCCCTGCTCGACCTCGGCGTCCAGCCGGTCGGCACCAGCACCATCGACGACAACAACCCGATGGAGCTGCTGCCCTCGCAGACCGAGGCCGCGAAGAAGATCGAGCCGATCGGCTCCGGCATCGAGATCAACATCGAGAAGGTCGCCTCCCTCAAGCCCGACCTGATCGTGGTCGAGGGCGCCAGCGCCTTCGACTGGGGCATCAAGAAGCTCGAAGGCATCGCCCCCACCCTGTACTTCGGCGTCGACACCCCGGTCGACCTGCTCAACGCGCAGGAGAAGATCGCCACCGCCGTCGGCAAGGAGGCGGAGTTCAAGAAGCTGAAGTCCGACTACGACGCCAAGGCCGCGAAGATCAAGACGGACTACGCGACCAAGCTCAACTCCGTGAAGTGGACCATCGCCTCCTCCTACGGCGGCGGCGAGTTCCTGGTCGACACCAGCACCTCCTGGGTCGGCCGCGTCCTCAACGACGCGGGTGCCAAGTTCTCCCAGGCGTCCTCGGACACCAAGGAGCACGAGACCACCTACTCCGTCGAGAAGCTCGACGTCCTCGCCGACGCCGACCTCATCCTCGTCCCCAAGATGGCCGCCACCGGCGAGGTCCCGCAGGACACCAAGGACCTCGACAAGCAGCCGTCCTGGAAGAACCTCAAGGCCGTCCAGGCCGGCAAGGTCATCCCGGTCACCTACGCCACCACCGACCGGTACGGCACCTCGATCAACGTCCTCGACCAGATCGAGACCATCCTCAAGGGCCTCTAGCCCACCACGTCCGGGTGGCCGCCGCCCCGCGCGGCCACCCGGACGGACACCACCACATCGCACCAAGCGCACGAGCGCCCCGGGCTGGCAGGATCGGCGGGGCGGCGAACCGGGAAGGGCCGACCCCCATGCCAGAGGCTGGCACGACGACCACGCACGCCGACCAGGAATCTCCGCGGGAGCTGACAGCCGCCCAGGCGGGCATCCTCGCGGCCCAACGGATCGACCCGGACAACCCGGCGTACAACGTCGGCCAGTACGTGCGCATCGCCGGAGAGCTCGACGAGCAGCTGCTGGAAGCCGCCCTGCGCCGCACCCTCACCGAGGCCGACGGCCTGCACATCCGCCTCGCCGAGCAGGACGGCCGCACCGTGCGGCTCCCCGGCGCGTTCGACGCCGGGTCGTGGGCCCTGCACCGCCTCGACACCAGCGGCGCCACCGACCCGGTCGCCGCCGCCGCGGCCCTCGTCCACGACCAACTGGCCGTCCCCACCGTGCTGGAGGGGCCCGACGCGGGCCCGCTCACCGGTGCGCTGCTGGTACGCGTCGGCCCGGCCGACCACCTCTGGTTCCAGTGGTTCCACCACCTGGTCGTCGACGGCTACAGCGTCGCCCTGTTCAGCCGCCGCGTCGCCGAGGTCTACACGGCGCTCGCCACCGGCGCCGACGTCCCCGAGAGCCCGTTCCGGCCCGCCGACCTGCTGGCCGACGCCGAGCGCGACTACCTCGCCTCCGACCGGCCCGAGGCCGACCGCGCCTACTGGCGCGAGCGCTTCGCCGACCGGCCGGCCGTCGTCGGCCTCACCGAACCCACCGCCGCGGCCGCCCCCACCGCCCTGCGCCACCGCATCGAGCTGCCCGCCGAGCAGTCCGCGACCGTGCTCGCCGCGGCCCGTGCGTCCCGCACCACCTGGGCCGAGGCCGCCAACGCCGCCTTCGCCGCCTACCTGCACCGGATGACCGGCGCGGCCGACGCCGTCCTCGGCATGCACTTCATGGCCCGCACCGCCCCCGGCACGCTGCGGGTGCCCGGCATGGCCGTCAACATCCTCCCCGTGCGGCTGCCCGTCGCGGGCACGGACACCTTCGCCGCGCTGCTGCGCCGCTCCGCCGAGGAGCTCAAGGCCGTGCGCCGCCACCAGCTCCACCGCGGTGAGGACATCCGCCGCGACCTCGGCCTGGTCGGCACCGACGGGCGCCTGCACGGGCCGATGCTCAACATCAAGCCCTTCGACCTCGACCTCGACTTCGCGGGCAGCCCCGGTACCACCGTCAACCTGGCCTCCGGGCCGGTCGAGGACTTCGCGCTCTCCGTCCACAAGACCCCGGACGACCGCCTGGTCCTGGAGTTCGACGCCAACCCGGTGCTCTACGGCGAGGGCGAACTCGCCCGCCACGCCGACCGGTTCGCCGCCCTGCTGACCCGCCTCGCCACCTCGCCCGAGCAGCCGCTGGCCGAGCTGCCGCTGCTCGCCGACGCCGAGCGCGAGGCCGTCCTGCACGGCTGGAACGCCACCGCCCGCGAGGTCCGCGAGGGCACCCTGGTCAGCCGGATCGCCGAGCGCGCCGCCGCCACCCCCGACGCCACCGCCGTGGTCGCCGAGGGCCGCACCCTGACCTACGCCGAGCTCGACGCCCGCGCCACCGCCCTCGCCCGCGCGCTGCGCGCCGCCGGGGCCGGCCCGGACCGGGTGGTCGGCGTCGCCGTGCCCCGCTCCGCCGAGCTGATGGTCGCCCTGCTCGGCGTCCTCAAGGCCGGCGCCGCCTACCTGCCGCTGGACGCCGACTACCCGGCCGACCGGCTGGCCCACATGGTCGAGGACGCCGCGCCGGTGCGCGTCGTCACCGTCCGCGCACTGCTGGAGCGGCTCCCCGAGGCCGCCCGCGCCGCCGCCCTGCTGGTCGACGAGCTCGCCGACGCCGACGCCGACACCGACGCCGCCGGGCACCCCGCGCTCCCCGAGCCCGGCCCCGACCACGCCGCGTACCTGATCTACACCTCCGGCTCGACCGGCCGACCCAAGGGCGTCGTGGTCACCCACCGCGCCATCGTCAACCGGCTCGCCTGGATGCAGCACGCCTACCGCCTCGGCGCCGACGACCGCGTCCTGCAGAAGACCCCGGCCAGCTTCGACGTGTCCGTCTGGGAGTTCTTCTGGGCGCTGTGCGAGGGCGCCACCGTCGTCCTCGCCCGCCCCGAGGGCCACAAGGACCCCGCCTACCTCGCCGCGCTGATCGCCGAGGAGCGCGTCACCACCCTGCACTTCGTCCCCTCCATGCTGCGCGCCTTCCTGGAGGAGACCTCGGTCGCCGAGCGCTGCGCCGGACTGCGCCGCGCCTTCTGCTCCGGAGAGGCCCTGCCCGGCGACGTCGTCGACCGCTGGTACGCGACCCTCCCCGCGGTGCCGCTGCACAACCTCTACGGCCCCACCGAGGCCGCCGTCGACGTCACCCACCACCACACCGCGCCCGCCGCGGGCGTCGTCCCGATCGGCCGCCCGGTCTGGAACACCCGCCTCTACGTGCTGGACGCCGAGCTGCGACCCGCGCCGGTGGGCGTGCCCGGCGAGCTGTACCTGGCCGGCGTCCAGCTGGCCCGCGGCTACCTCGGCCGCCCCGGCCTCACCGCCGGCCGCTTCGTCGCCGACCCGCACGGCGGCCCGGGCGAGCGCATGTACCGCACCGGCGACCTCGTGCGCTGGGCGCCCGACGGCACCGTCGAGTACCTCGGCCGCACCGACGACCAGGTCAAGGTCCGCGGCTTCCGGATCGAGCTCGGCGAGATCGAGGCCGCCCTGGAGGCGCTCCCCGGCGTCGTCCAGGCCGCGGTGACCGCCCGTGAGCTGACCCCGGGCGGCGCCCGCCGGCTCGTCGGCTACCTGGTGCCCGCGCCCGCCGACGCCGAGGCGCTGCGCTCCGAACTCGCCCGCACCCTGCCCGAGCACATGGTCCCGGCCGTCCTGGTCGGCCTCGACACCCTGCCGCTGAGCCTCAACGGCAAGCTCGACCGCAAGGCCCTGCCCGCGCCCGCCACCGGCGGCGGCGAGAGCGGCGGCGCCCCGCGCACCGACGCCGAGCGCGTCCTCGCCTCGCTCGTCGCCGAGGTCCTCGGACTGACCGGCGACCAGGTCGGCGTCGACGACAACTTCTTCTCCCTCGGCGGCGACAGCATCTCCGCCATCCAGCTGGGCAGCCGCGCTCGCCGCGCCGGCTTCCGGATCACCCCGCGCGTGGTGTTCGAGCGGCGCACCGTCGCCCGCATCGCCGCCGTCGCCGAGGCCACCGGCGCCGCCACCGGCCCGTCCGCCGCCGCCGTCGCCGCGACCGGCCCGCTGCCGACCACCCCGATCAGCGAGTGGCTGCGCGAGCGCGGCGGCCCGATCGCCCGCTTCGGCCAGCACACCGTCGTCACCGTCCCGGCCGGCCTCGACCGGCAGCGGCTGGCCGCCGCCCTGGACACCCTGACCGACCACCACGACGCCCTGCGCCTGCGCCTGCACGTCGCCACGGACGGCGGCTGGACCCAGGAGGTCCGGCCCGCCGGCAGCGCGCCCGCCGCCGACCGGCTCCGGCACGTCGAGGTGACCGCCGGGGAGCTGACCGCCGCCGCCGCGGCCGAGCGGGAGGCCGCCGCCGACCGCCTCGACCCCGAGCAGGGCGTCGTCCTCCAGGCCGTCCACCTCGACGCCGGGGCCGACACCCCGGGCCTGCTCGTCCTCGCCGTCCACCACCTCGCCGTCGACGGCGTCTCCTGGCGCATCCTGCTGCCCGACCTGCGCGCCGCCTACGAGGGCCGGGCCCCGGAGCCCGTCACCACCCCGCTGCGCGCCTGGACCACCGGCCTCGCCGAGGCCGCCGCCGGCGACCGGGTCCGCGCCGCACTGCCCCTGTGGCAGGCCGTCCTGGCCGACGGCAGCGGACCGCTGCTGGGCGACCGCCCGCTCGACCCGGCCCGCGACACCGCCGCCACCACCGGGCGACTGCGGCTGACCCTGCCCGCCGAGCGCACCGCGCCGCTGCTCGGCGCC
This sequence comes from Kitasatospora sp. NPDC002965, assembly GCF_040611255.1. NCBI lineage: Bacteria > Bacillati > Actinomycetota > Actinomycetes > Kitasatosporales > Streptomycetaceae > Kitasatospora > Kitasatospora sp. NPDC002965. The sequence goes on from NZ_JBEXNT010000030.1 coordinate 26,099, forward strand.
GTCCCCGCCACCCACCGGGCCGGCGTCGACCACGTCCTCCTCACCGGCCTGACCCTCGCGCTGCTCGCCCGCCGCCGCGCCCGCCTCGGCGCCGACGCCCGCCCCGACCTGCTGCTGCGCCTGGAGGGCCACGGCCGCGAGGACCACCTCGTCCCCGGCGCCGACACCACCCGCACGGTCGGCTGGCTCACCAGCGAGTTCCCCGTCCGGTTCGACCTCTCCGGCGTCGACCCCGAGGCCGCGCTCGCGGGCGGGCCCGCCGCCGGCCGCGCCCTCGCGCTCGTCAAGGAGCAGCTCCGCGCCCTGCCCGACGCGGGCGCCGGCTACGGCCTGCTGCGCCGGCTCGACCCGCCGTCCGCCGCCGCCCTCGCGGACGTCGCCGAGCCCCAGCTGCTCTTCAACTACCTGGGCCGCTTCGCCGCCACCGGTGAGGAGTGGACGGTCGCCCCGCAGACCGGGGACGCCGTCACCGCCTCCGCCGACCCCGGCCTGCCCTGCGCCCACGCGCTGGAGATCGGCGCCTTCGTCCACGACGGGCCCGACGGCCCCGAGCTGACCGTCCAGCTCACCTGGCCGCACGGCGTGTTCGGCGAGGACGCCGTCCGCGAGACGGCCGAGAGCTGGTTCGCCCACCTCGACGCGCTCACCCGCTACGCCGCCCGCCCCGACGCCGGCGGCCTCACCCCCTCCGACGTGCCGCTCGCCCCGGTCACCCAGGCCGTCCTGGACCGCCTGGCCGCGGAGCACCCCGGCACCGAGGACGTCCTGCCGCTCTCCCCGCTCCAGGAGGGCCTGCTCTTCCACACCCTCCTCCAGGACGGGCAGGGCGCCGACGACCTCTACACCTCGCTCACCTCGCTCGACCTGCGCGGCCCGCTGGACCGCACCGCTCTGGTCCGGGCCGTCGACGAGGTCGTCAACCGGCACACCGCCCTGCGCGCCGGCTTCCTCGGCGAGGGCCTTCCGGAGCCGCTCCAGCTGGTCGCCGGCCGGGTCCGGGTGCCCTGGACCGAGCACGACCTGACCGCGCTGCCCGCCGAGCGGCAGGACGCCGAGACCGCCCGCGTCGAGGACGCCGAGGCCTCCCGCCGCTTCGACCTGGCCCGGCCGCCGCTGGTGCGCTGCGCCCTCGTCGCCCTCGGCACCGACCACCACCGGCTGGTCCTGACCCGCCACCACATCGTCATGGACGGCTGGTCCACGCCCGTCCTGCTGCGCGAGCTCGTCACCGCGTACGGCGCCGGCGGCGACACCGCCGCGCTGCCCGCCGCAGCCCCGTTCGCCGACCACCTCGGCTGGCTGGCCGCCCGCGACACCGGCGCCGACACCGCCGCCTGGCGACAGGCCCTGGCGGGCCTCGCCGCGCCGACCCTGCTGGCCGACAGCCTCGGCACCCCCGCCGCCGGCCCGGCCGCCGCCGACGGCTCCGCCGCGGGCCGGGAGATCGACCTGCCGATCCCCGCCGAGCTGTCCGCCGCCCTCACCACGACCGCCCGCGAGCACGGACTGACCCTCAACACCCTGGTCCAGGGCGCCTGGGCGGTCCTCCTCGGCCGCCTCACCGGCCGCACCGACGTGGTGTTCGGCGCCACCGTCTCCGGCCGCCCCGGCGACCTGCCCGGCGTCGAGTCGATGGTCGGCCTGTTCAGCAACACCGTTCCGGTGCGCTTCCGGCCGGACGAGGACGAGACGGTCGGGGAGATGCTGCTCCGCCTCCAGGCGCAGCAGTCCGGCCTGCTCGACCACCAGTACCTCGGCCTCGCCGACATCCAGGCGCTGGCCGGCCACGGCACCCTCTTCGACACCCTGCTGGTCTTCGAGAACTACCCGGTCGACCCCGACCACCTCACCGCCCGCGGCCTGCGGGTCGCCGGTATCGGCAACCGGGGCGCCACCCACTACCCGCTCACCGTGCTCACCCTCCCCGGCGAGGCCCCGCAGTTGACCGTCGAGTACCGCCCCGACGTGTTCACCGCCGAGCAGGCCGCCGCCGTCGGCGAGCGCCTGCTGCGGGTGCTCGCCACCATCGCCACCGCGCCCGACACCACCGTCGGCGCGCTGGAGATCCTCTCGCCGGCCGAACGCCGCACCGTGCTGGAGGAGTGGAACGCCACCGCGCGCGCCGTCCCCGCCGGCACCGTCGTCGACGCCTTCGCGGCCCGCGCCGCCGCCGTGCCCGAGGAGACCGCCGTCGTCTTCGGCGACCAGCGGCTCGACTACGCCGAACTCGCCGCCCGCGTCGACCGCACGGCCCGCCACCTCGCCGCGCTCGGCGCCGGCCCCGGCCGGGTCGTGGCGCTGGCGCTGCCCCGCTCGGCCGACCTGGTCGCCGCCCTGCTCGGCGTCCTCGCCTCCGGCGCCGCCTACCTGCCGATCGACCTCGACCACCCGGACGAGCGGATCGCGCTGATGCTGGAGGACGCCGACCCGCTGCTCACCCTGAGCACGCCCGAGGTCGCCGGCCGCCACCCGGTGCTGGCCGCCCACGGCAAGGGCGTCGTCACCCTCGCCGAACTCGGCACGCTGAGCGCCGAACCGACCCGCCCGCACGCCGACGACCTGGCGTACGTCATCCACACCTCCGGCTCCACCGGCCGCCCCAAGGGCGTCCAGGTCCCGCACCGCGGCCTCGCCAACATGCTGGAGCACCACGGCAACACCGTCTTCGCCCGGGCCGTCGACCGGGCCGGCGGGCGCCGCCTGCGCGCCGCGCACACCGCGTCCTTCTCCTTCGACTCCTCCTGGGAGCAGCTGCTCTGGCTCGTCCAGGGGCACGAGCTGCACGTCTACGGCGAGGACCTGCGCCGCGACCCGCAGGCCCTGGTCCAGCGCCTGCTCGCCGACCGCATCGACACCCTCGACGTCACCCCGTCGTTCGGTCAGCAGCTCGTCGAGTGGGGCCTGCTGGACTCCGAGCGGCACCGCCCGCTGCTCTTCCTGGTCGGCGGCGAGGCCGTCGGCGACGCCCTGTGGACCCGCATCCGCGCGACCGAGGGCGTGCTCGGCCACAACTTCTACGGCCCCACCGAGTACACCGTCGACACGCTCGGTGCCGCACTCGACGACAGCCCCACCCCGTTCGTCGGCCGCCCGATCGGCAACACCCGGGTGTACGTGCTGGACGCCCGGCTCCGGCCCGTCCCGGCCGGCGTCGCCGGCGAGCTGTACATCGCCGGCCCCGGCCTGGCCCGCGGCTACGGCAACCGGCCCGCGCTCACCGCGAGCCGCTTCGTCGCCGACCCGTACGGGGCCCCCGGCGGCCGGATGTACCGCACCGGGGACGTCGTGCGCCACCGCCCCGACGGCAGCCTGGACTTCCTGGGCCGCGACGACGACCAGGTGAAGATCCGCGGCTTCCGCGTCGAGCCCGGCGAGGTCGAGGCGGCCCTCGCCGCCCAGCCCGGCATCGCCCGGGCCGCCGTCCTGGCCCGCGCCGGCGGAGGCGGCGTCAAGCGGCTCGTCGGCTACGTCGTCGCGGCCCCCGGGGCCGTCGCCGACCCCGCCGCGCTGCGCACCGCGCTCGCCGAGGCGCTGCCCGAGTACATGGTCCCGGCGGCGATCGTCCCGCTGCCCGCGCTGCCGCTGAACGTCAACGGCAAGCTCGACCGGCAGGCCCTCCCCGAGCCCGGCGCCGACGCCTTCGCCGCCCCGGCCGGGCGGGCCCCGCGCACCGAGCGGGAGGCCGTGATCTGCGGCGTCTACGCCGAGGTGCTCGGCCTGCCCGCGGTCGGCATCGACGACGACTTCTTCGCCCTCGGCGGCCACTCGCTGCTCGCCACCCGGGTGATCGGCCGGCTGCGGGCCGCGCTCGGCACCGAGGTCGCCGTCCGCGACCTGTTCGAGAGCCGCACCCCCGTCGGCCTCGCCGCGCGGCTCGACGGCGCGGCGACCGGCCGCACCGCCCCCGCGGCCCGCCCGCGTCCCGAGCGGATCCCGCTGTCCGCCGCCCAGGCCCGGCTCTGGTTCCTCTACCGCCTCCAGGGCCCGAGCACCGCGTACACCATCCCGTGCGCGCTGCGGATCGACGGCCCGCTCGACGCGGACGCGCTGCGCGCCGCGTTCGGCGACGTGCTGGCCCGCCACGAGGCGCTCCGCACGGTCTTCCCCGACCACGACGGCCGGCCCTTCCAGCGGATCCTCGACCCCGGCACCGCCGGCGTCCCGTTCACCGTGGCGGAGGCCTCCGGGCACCGCCTGGACACCGAGGTCGCCGCGGCCGGCGCGTACGCCTTCGACCTGGCCACCGAGATCCCCGTCCGGGCGACCCTGGTGACCGCCGGCCCCGAGCGGCACGTGCTCAGCATCGCGCTGCACCACATCGCCGGTGACGAGTGGTCCGAGGGCGTGCTGCTGCGCGACCTCGACCTCGCCTACGCCGCCCGCCGGTCCGGCGCCGCCCCGGCGTTCGCGCCGCTGCCGCTCCAGTACGCCGACCACGCGCTCTGGCAGGCCGAGCTGCTCGCCGGGGCCGAGGGCCCGGGAGCCGAGCAGACCCGCTACTGGAGCGAGCGCCTGGCGGCGCTGCCCGCCGAGCTGACGCTGCCCACCGACCGGGCCCGCCCGGCCGAGGCCGGAGGACGCGGCGGCGCCGTGCGGCTGCGCCTGCCCGACGAGCTGCACGCCGCCCTGCGCGGCTACGCGCAGCGCACCGGGGCGACCCCGTTCATGGTCACCCAGGCCGCCGCGGCCCTGCTGCTCGGCAAGCTCGCCGGCACCGCCGACGTCGCGCTCGGCACTCCGGTCGCGGGCCGCACGGACGAGGTGCTGGAGTCCGTGGTCGGCTTCTTCGTCAACACCCTGGTGCTGCGCCACGACCTCTCCGGCGACCCGAGCTTCGACGAGCTGGTCGCCCGCTCCCGGGAGACCGTGCTCGGCGCGCTCGCCCACCAGGACCTGCCGTTCGACCGCCTGGTGGAGATCGTCAACCCCGAGCGCTCGCTCGCCCGCCACCCGCTGTTCCAGGTGATGGTCCAGCACCGCCGGGAGGCCGACGGCCTGGACCGCCTGCTCGGCGCCACCACCGCCCTGCTGCCCGACCCCGTCCACGCGGCCCGTTTCGACCTCGCCTTCACCTTCGTGGAGGCCGCCGACGGCAGCCGCACCGACCTGACCGTCATCCACGCCGACGACCTCTTCGACCGCGCCACCGCGCGGCTGTTCGGGGCCCGGCTGATGCGGGTCATGGAGCAGGCCCTCGCCGCCCCCGAGCGGCCGGTCGGCCGGATCGAGCCGACCGCCGCCCAGGAGCTCCGCGGCCTCGCGGGGGAGTGGAACGCCACCGCCATCCCGGTGCGCGAGGGGACCCTGGTGGACCGGATCGCCGAGCGCACCGCCGCCACCCCGGACGCCGTCGCGGTCGTCTTCGAGGGCGCCGTGCTGACCTACCGGCAGCTGGACGAGCGGGCCGGCCTGCTCGCCGGGGCGCTGACCGCCGCCGGCGCCGGCCCCGACCGGATCGTCGCCGTCGCCGTGCCCCGCTCCGCCGAGCTCATGGTCGCCCTGCTCGCCGTCCTCAAGGCCGGCGCCGCCTACCTGCCGCTGGACACCGAGTACCCGGTCGACCGGCTCACCGCCATGGTCGAGGACGCCGCCCCGGTGTGCGTGCTCACCGTCGCCGGCCTGGAGGGCGGCCTGCCCGCGGTGCCGGGCGTGCCGGTGCTCACCGTCGACGCCCGGGCGCAGCGGGCCGTGACGCCCACCGCCCCGGACGCCGACCACGCCGCGTACGTCATCTTCACCTCCGGCTCCACCGGCCGGCCGAAGGGCGTCGTCGTCACCCACCGGGCGATCGTCAACCGGCTCGACTGGATGCGCGAGGTCTACGGCATCAGCGCGGCCGACCGCGTCCTCCAGAAGACCCCGGCCAGCTTCGACGTGTCGGTCTGGGAGTTCTTCCTGCCCCTGGTCAGCGGTGCCCGCGTGGTGCTGGCCCGCCCCGGCGGCCACCGCGAGCCGGAGTACCTGGCCGCCCTGACCGCCCGCGAGTCCGTCACCGCCTGCCACTTCGTGCCGTCGATGCTCTCCGCCTTCACCGGCGCCGCCGAGCAGGACGCCGCCGTCCGCGAGGGCTTCGCGGGGGTGACGCGGGTCTTCTGCTCCGGCGAGGCCCTGCCCGCCGCCGCGGTGGACCGCTTCCTCGCCCTGTGGCCGCAGATCGAGCTGCACAACCTGTACGGGCCCACCGAGGCCGCCGTCGACGTCACCTACCACCGGGCGTGGGCCGGCTCGGGCGTCGTCCCGATCGGCCGCCCGGTCTGGAACACCCGCCTGCACGTCCTCGACGCCCGGCTGCGGCCGGTCCCGGTGGGCGTGCCCGGCGAGCTGTACCTGGCCGGCGTCCAGCTGGCCCGCGGCTACCTCGGCCGCCCCGGCCTGACCGCCGGCCGCTTCGTCGCCGACCCGCACGGTGCGCCCGGCACCCGGATGTACCGCACCGGCGACCTGGTGCGCCGCCGCATCGACGGCGAGGTCGAGTACCTCGGCCGCACCGACGACCAGGTCAAGGTCCGCGGCTTCCGGATCGAGCTCGGCGAGATCGAGTCCGCGCTCGCCGCCGTGCCCGGTGTCGGCCAGGCCGCCGTCACCGCCCGCGCCCTCACCGAGGGCGGCGCCCGTCAGCTGCTCGGCTACGTCGTCCCGCAGGCCGGGGCGAGCGTGGGCGGGGACGCCGTCCGGGCGGCCGTCGCCGCCGTGCTGCCCGAGCACATGGTGCCGGTGGTGGTCACCGTGCTGGACGCGCTGCCGCTGAGCGTCAACGGCAAGCTCGACCGCAAGGCCCTGCCGACCCCCGGCCGGCGGACCGAGCAGGCCGCCCCGGCGGCGTCCGGGCCGTCCGCGGCCGCCGCCCTGGCCCGGGTCTTCGCCGAGGTGCTCGGCCTGGCCGAGGTCGGCGAGGACGAGAACTTCTTCGCCCTCGGCGGGGACAGCATCGTCTCGATCCAGCTGATCAGCCGTGCCCGCAAGGCCGGCTACGACCTCGCGGCCAAGGACGTCTTCCAGTACCCGACCCCGGCCGCGCTGGCCGAGGCCAAGGGCCTGGCCGTCGCCCGCCCCGCCGGCCGGGCCCCGGCCGCCCCGGCCGCCGTCCCCGTCGACGGCGAACTGCCCGCCCTGCCGGTCGTGCACTGGCTGCGCGAGCGAGGCGGCCCCGTCGACCGCTTCAACCAGTCGGTGCTGGTCAGCGTCCCGGCGGGCCTGCGGGAGGAGCCGCTGCGCGCCGCCCTGGCCGCGCTGGCCGCCAACCACCCGGCGCTGCGGCTGCGCCTCGACCGGACCGACGGCCTGTGGACCCAGGAGGTCCTGCCCGCCGGCCAGGCCCCCGCCACCACCGAGCCGGACACCCTGCGCCGGATCGACGCCCGCGACGGCGACCTCGCCGCGCTACTGACCCGGGAGGCCGACGCGAGCGCCGCCGCGCTCGACCCCGCCGCCGGCCGGGTGCTGCGCGCCGCCTGGTTCGACGCCGGCGACGACCGGGACGGCCGCCTGCTGCTGACCGTCCACCACCTCGCGGTGGACGGCGTCTCCTGGCGGACCCTGCTGCCCAACCTGGCCACCGCCTACCAGGCCCTCGCCGGGGGCGGTCGCCCCGCCCTCGAACCCGAGGCGTACGGGCTGCGCGCCTGGGCCGAGCACCTGCTGACGCACGCCCAGGAGCGCGTCCGGGTCGCCGAGGCCGCCCACTGGCGCACCTCGCTGGCCGGGCCCGCCGGACCGCTGGCCCACCTCGCCGCCGACCCGGGGCGCGACACCGTCGCCACGGTGCGCACCCTGCACCGCACGCTGCCCGCCGACCGCACCGCCCCGCTGCTCACCGAGGTGCCCAAGGCGTTCGGCGCCGGCGTGGACGACGTCCTGCTCGCCGGTCTGGTGCTCGGCGCGGCCACCGCCCGCCCGGGCACCGCACCGGCCCTCCAGGTCGACCTGGAGGGGCACGGCCGCGGCGGCCACGACGGGCTGACCCCCGACCTCGCGGGCACCGTCGGCTGGTTCACCACCGTCCACCCCGTCCGGCTGGACCTCGACGGGATCGACCCCGCCGCCGCGCTCACCGGCGGCCCGGCCGCCGGCCAGGTGCTCAAGCAGGTCAAGGAGCAGCTGCGGGCCGCGCCCGACAAGGGCCTCGGCTTCGGCCTGCTGCGCCACCTCAACCCGCAGACGGCGGCGCTGCTGGGCACCGCCGGCGTCCCCCGCTCGCAGGTGCTGTTCAACTACCGGGGGCGTGCCGACGCCGCCGGCGGACCGCTCGGCGGCTGGCCGCTCGCCCCGCAGCCCGAGCGGGACGCCGTCGCCGCCGGGGCGGGCCCCGACCCGCTGATGGCCGCCGGCTACCCGGTGGAGATCGACGCGGTCGTCCGCGCCGGCGCCGACGGCCGGCCCGAGCTGGCCGTCGAGTGTAGCTGGCCGCAGGCCCTGCTGACGGAGGCCGAGGTCGCGGCGCTCGCCGACGCCTGGTTCGCCGCCCTCGACGCGCTCGCCCGGCACACCGCGGGCGGCGAGGCAGGCGGGGTCACCCCGTCCGACCTCAGCCTGGTCTCGCTGAAGCAGGCGCAGATCGACCGGCTGGAGTCCCGACTGCGCGGGCGGCGCCGCCGATGAGCGCCGCCCCGCCCCCGGAGCCCGGGCCCCCGCGGCCGGGGCTCCGGCCGGATCCGCCCCGGACGCCCCTCCCCGACCCGACCGACCACCACCTCCCCACCACCAGGACCGAGAAGACCGTGATGAACGACTCCACCGCACCGATCGACGACCCCCAGGCCGAGGGCGCGGCCGAATCGGACCTGGAGGACGTCTACCCGCTGTCCTCGCTCCAGGAGGGCCTGCTCTTCCACTCCCTGTACGACGACCAGGCCCGTGACGTCTACGTCGTCCAGTCCCACCTGGACCTCGCGGGCCCGCTCGCCACGCCCCGCCTGGCCGCCGCCCTGGACGCCCTGCTCACCCGCCACGCCAACCTGCGGGCCGGCTTCTGGTACGAGGACCCGGAGGCCGTGGTCCAGTTCGTCCAGCGCACCGTGGACACCCCGCTGCGCGAGGTCGACCTGACCGCGCTCGACGGCGGGGCCCAGGAGACGGCCGTCCTCGCGGCCATGGACGAGGACTGGCACCGCCGCTTCGACCTGGACACGCCGCCGCTGCTGCGCCTCGCCCTGCTGCGCCTGGGCGACGGCCGCTCCCGGCTCGTGCTGACCTGCCACCACCTGCTGCTCGACGGCTGGTCCATGCCGATCGTCTTCCGCGAGCTGCTCGCCCTGTACGGCTCCGCCGGTGACCTCTCGGTGCTGCCGGCCGTCCGCCCCTACAAGGACCACCTGGCGCTGCTGGCCACGCGGGACACCGCCGCCGCCGAGGCCGCCTGGAGCGCGGCGCTGGCCGGTTTCGAGCAGGCCCACCCGGTGGCGCCCGGCGCCGTCGCGGCCACCGCCGTGGAGCCGGGCCTGGTCACCCGCTACGCCGACGCCGAGCTGTCGGGGCGGATCGCCGCCGCGGCCCGCGGGCGCGGCCTGACCCTCGGCAACGTCGCCCACACCCTGTGGGGCGTCCTGGTCGGCTCCCTCACCGGGACCACCGACGTCGTGTTCGGCACCACCGTCTCCGGCCGCCCCGACGACCTGCCGGGCGCCGAGTCGATGGTCGGCCTGTTCATCAACACCGTGCCGGTGCGCGTCCGGCTCGACCCCGGCGCGACCCTGGCCGGCGCCGCCGCCGCGGTGCAGCGCGAGCAGGCCGAGCTGCTGGCCCACCAGCACCTGGGCCTGGGCGCGATCCAGCGCCGCAGCGCGGTCGAGGGCGACCTCTTCGACACCCTGCTCGTGGTGGAGAACTACCAGGGCGGCGGTGACGCGCTGCGCGAGAACCTGGGCGGTACGGACGGTCTCGCCATCACCGCCCTCGGGGCCCGCGACGCCACGCACTACCCGCTCGGCGTCACCGTGCTGCCCGGCGCCGAGCTGCGCGTCGAGCTGGAGTACCGGCCCGACCTGTTCGAGCAGGCCCGGGCCGAGCGGCTCACGGACCGCTTCCTCGCGCTGCTGACCGCCTTCGCCGACGACCCCGACCTCCCGCTCGCCCGGCTCGACCTGCTGGACGACGCCGAGCACGCCGCCCTGGACGCCACCGTGGCCGGCCGTCCGGCCGACGCGGACGCCGCCCCGGTCACCGAGCTGCTCACCGCCCTCGCCGGGCGCACCCCCGACACCGTGGCCCTGGTGGGCCCGGCCCTGTCGGGCGGCACCGCCTCCCTGACCTTCGCCGAACTGTCCGAGCGGGCCGACCGGCTGGCCCGGCTGCTGATCGGCCGCGGCCTCGGCGCCGAGCGGGTCGCCGCGCTCGCCCTGCCGCGCTCCGCCGACTCCGTCGTCGCCATCCTGGCCGTGCTCCGGGCCGGCGGCGCCTACCTGCCGCTCGACCTGGACCACCCGGACGAGCGCCTCGCCGTGCTCCTCGACGACGTGCGTCCGGCCGTGGTCCTGACCACCCGCGAGGTGGCCGGCCGGCTGCCCGTGGCACCCGGCACCGCCACCCTGCTGCTGGACGACCCGGCCGTCGCCGACGCCCTGGCCGCGCTGCCCGGCGGCCCGCTCGGCGACGCCGAGCGCGGCGGGCCCGTCGACCCCGCCCAGGCCGCGTACGTCATCCACACCTCCGGCTCCACCGGCCGCCCCAAGGGTGTCGTCGTCCCGCACGCCGCGCTCGCCAACCTCGCCCACGACCACCTGACCGGCGCCTTCGCCGAGGCCGCCGACGGCCGGCGGCTGCGCGCTCTGAGCGTCGCCTCCTTCTCCTTCGACTCCTCCTGGGACCAGCTGCTCTGGCTGCTCGGCGGCCACGAGCTGCACGTCCTCGGCGACGCCGAGCGGCGCGACGCGGAGACCGTGGTCGGCTACGCCCGCGAGCAGCGGATCGACGTCCTCGACCTGACGCCCACCCACGCCCAGCAGCTGCTGGACTGCGGCCTGCTCGACGGCGGCCACCGCCCCTCCGTGCTCCTGCTCGGCGGCGAGGCCCTGCCGCAGCCGCTGTGGAGCCGGCTGCGCGCCACCCCCGGCCTGCGCGCCCTCAACTACTACGGCCCCACCGAGTTCACCGTCGACGCGCTCCTCGCCGACCTCGCCGACAGCGACACCCCGAGCGTCGGGCGCCCGCTGGCCGGCGGTCGCGCCTACGTGCTGGACGCGCTGCTGCGGCACGTCCCGGCCGGTTCCCCCGGCGAGCTGTACCTGGCCGGCGTCCAGCTGGCCCGCGGCTACCTGGACCGCCCAGGCCCGACCGCCGAGCGCTTCCTCGCCGACCCGTACGGTGCGCCCGGCACCCGGATGTACCGCACCGGCGACCTGGTGCGCCGCCGCCCCGACGGCACCCTCGACTACCTGGGCCGGGTGGACGACCAGATCAAGATCCGCGGCTACCGGATCGAGCTCGGCGAGATCGAGGCCGTGCTCGCCGAGCAGCCCGGCGTCGCCCACAGCGCGGTGCTGGTGCGCTCCGGCGCCGTCGACCGCGTGGTCGCCTACGTGGTGCCCGCCGCGGGCGCGAGCCTGGACACCACCGCCCTGCACGAGGCCGTCTCGGCCCGCCTGCCCGAGTACATGGTCCCCTCGGCGTTCGCCGTCCTGGACGCGCTGCCGCTGACCGTCAACGGCAAGCTCGACCGCAAGGCCCTGCCCGACGACGCCCTCGACTACGCCGGCGGGTCCGCCGGCCGGGCCGCCGAGACCGAGACCGAGCAACTCCTCTGCGAGCTGTACGCCGAGGTCCTGGGCCTGCCCGCGACCGGCGCCGAGGACGACTTCTTCCGCCTCGGCGGCGACTCCATCTCCTCGATCCGCCTGATCGGCGCCGCCCGCGCCGAGGGCCTCTCGCTCAGCCCCCGCGACGTCTTCGAGGGCCGCACCCCCGCCACGCTGGCCGCCCTGGCCGACGCGCGCGGCGCCGCCGCCGAGGCCCCCGCGCTGCCCGAGCTGCCGGCCTCCACCGAGGCCGAGCTCGCCGCCGTCCGCGCCGTCGCGCCCAAGCTGGAGATCGAGGAGATCTGGCCGGTCTCCCCGCTCCAGGAGGGCCTGCTCTTCGAGGCCGGCTACGACGACCAGGCCCTGGACGTCTACACCTCCCGCGACCTCGTCACGCTGACCCGCCGGGTGCCGCTGGAGGTGCTGCGGTCCGCGGTCGCCGCCGTGCTGGAGCGCCACCCCAACCTGCGGGCCGGCTTCCTGCAGGACGCGCCCGGACGCCCGGTGCAGTTCGTGCCGCGCGTCGTCGACGTGCCGCTCACCGAGACCGACCTCTCCGCCCTGACCCCGGCCGAGTTCGAGGCCGAGCTCGGCCGGCTGACCGAGCGCGAGGCCGCCACCCGGTTCGACCTGGCGGCCCCGCCGCTGCTGCGCCTGGTGTCGGTGCTCGCCCCGGGCGGCGGCCAGCGCATCCTGATCACCAACCACGCCCTGCTCTGGGACGGCTGGTCGGCCGGCCTGTTCCTCCAGGAGCTGCTGATCGGCTGCGCGGGCGAGAGCGCCCCCGAGCTCGGCCTGCCCTACCGGGACTTCCTGCGCTGGCTGGCCGCCCAGGACGCCGAGCAGGGCCGGACGGCCTGGCGCGAGGCCCTGGCGGACCTCGCCGAGCCCACGCTGCTGGCGCCGCAGGCCCGCGAGCGGGCCGCGCTGCTCCCGCAGGAGGTCACCGCGGGGATATCCGCCGAGCTGACCGCCCGGATCGCGGCCTTCGCCCGCGAGCGCGGCCTGACCCTCAACACCGTGCTCTCCGGCGCCTGGGGCCTGCTGCTGTCCGGCCTGACCGCCCGCGAGGACGTGGTGTTCGGGGCGACCGTCTCCGGCCGCCCGGCCGAACTGGCCGGCATCGACGCCACCATCGGCATGTTCCTCAACACGGTGCCGGTCCGGGCCCGGCTGGACGGCGCCGAGAGCGTCGCCGGCTTCCTCACCCGCCTCCAGGCGGAGCAGACCACCCTGCTGGCGCACCACCAGATCGGGCTCGGCGAGATCCAGCGCGGCACCGGCTTCGGCCGGCTCTTCGACACCCTCCAGGTGCTCCGCAACACGCCCGCCGACCAGGGCGTCCGGGACCGCATCCGGGAGAGCCTCGGCGTGCAGGACGTCGTCGACGTCGACGCCACGCACTTCCCGCTGATCTTCATCACCAACCCGGGCGAGGCCCTTTCCTTCGAGTGGAAGTTCCGCCCGGACGTCTTCGAGCGCGCCACCGTCGAGGCGCACGCCGAACGCCTGGTCGCCCTGCTCCACCAGATCGTCGACCACCCGGACCGCCCGGTCCGCGCGCTGGACGTGCTGACGTCGGGTGAGCGGGGGCTGTTGGGGGAGTGGGCGGCGACGGGTCGTGAGTTGCCGTCGGCTTCGGTGGCGGATCTGCTGGCGGAGCGTGCGGTGTCGGTGCCGGACGAGGTGGCGCTGGTGTTCGGTGCGTCCTCGTGGACGTACGCGGAGCTGGATGCGCGGGTGAACCGGCTGGCGCGGTTGTTCGTGGCGCGGGGTGCCGGTCCGGAGCAGGTGGTGGCGCTGGGGCTGCCGCGTTCGCTGGAGATGGTGGCGTCGCTGTTCGCGGTGCTGCGCAGCGGTGCGGCGTACCTGCCGCTGGAGCTGGACTACCCGGTCGAGCGGCTGGCCTTCATGGTCGAGGACACCGCCCCGGCCTGCCTGATCACCGACTCCACCGCCGCCGCCCTGATGCCGGCCCACGACAACACCGTGCTGCTCGACGCCGAGGACGTCCGCGCCGAGCTGGCCGGCCTCTCCGCCGAGCCGTACCGGGCGCCCTACGACCCGGACGCGGCCGCGTACGTGATCTTCACCTCGGGTTCCACCGGCCGTCCGAAGGGTGTCGTGACGCCGTACCGGGGTCTGACCAACATGCAGTTGAACCACCGGCAGGAGATCTTCGACCCGGTGGTGGCCTCGGCCGGCGGCCGGCGTCTGCGGATCGCCCACACGGTGTCGTTCTCCTTCGACATGTCGTGGGAGGAGCTGCTCTGGCTGGTCGAGGGCCACGAGGTGCACGTCCTGGACGAGGCCCTGCGCCGCGACACCCAGCGCCTGGCCGACTACTGCGCCGAGCAGGCCGTCGACGTCATCAACGTCACCCCCTCCTACGCCCAGGCCCTGGTGGAGTGCGGCCTGCTGGACGAGGGCAGGCACCGCCCGGTGCTGGTCCTGCTCGGCGGCGAGGCGGTGGCCGAGACCCTCTGGTCGAAGCTGCGCGACACCCCCGGCGTCCTCGGCTACAACCTGTACGGCCCGACCGAGTACACCATCAACACCCTGGGCGGCGGCACGCTCGACTCCGCGACCGCCACGGTGGGCCGGCCGATCTGGAACACCGTCGCGCACGTCCTGGACACCCACCTGCGGCCCGTCCCGGTCGGTGTGCCGGGTGAGCTGTACGTCTCCGGCGTGGGCCTGGCCCGCGGCTACCTGAAGCGCCCCGGTCTGACGGCGGAGCGGTTCGTCGCGGACCCGTTCGGCGAGCCGGGCGGGCGGATGTACCGCACCGGTGACGTGGTGCGCTGGCGGGCCGACGGCCTGCTGGACTTCCTGGGCCGGGCGGACGACCAGGTGAAGATCCGCGGCTACCGGGTCGAGCCCGGTGAGATCGAGGACGCCCTCGCGGCCCACGAGGACGTCGCCCAGGCGGCCGTGGTGGTCCGTGAGGACACCCCCGGCGTCAAGCGCCTCGCCGCCTACCTCGTGCCGGCCGGCGCCGGCGTCGACGTCGCCGAGGTGCGCAACGGCCTCGCCCAGCGCCTGCCCGAGTACATGGTCCCGTCGGCGTTCGTCGTCCTCGACGCGCTGCCGCTGACCGTCAACGGCAAGCTCGACCGCAACGCCCTGCCCGTCCCCGACACCACCTCCGCCGGCCGCGCCCCCCGCGACGCCCGCGAGGAGATCCTCTGCGGCGCCTTCGGCGAGGTGCTCGGCCTCAACGAGGTCGGTCCCGAGGACCACTTCTTCGACCTCGGCGGCCACTCGCTGCTCGCCACCCGCCTGGTCACCCGGATCCGCACCCTGCTGGGCGGCCGGCTGACGGTCCGCGACCTCTTCGAGGCGCCCACCCCGGCGGGTCTGGCCCACCGGGCCGGCGGCGACGGCGAGCAGCGCCCGGCCCTCGGCCGCCGCGAGCGGCCGCAGGACCTGCCGCTCTCGCACGCCCAGCGCCGGATGTGGTTCCTGCAGAACCTCGACGGCTCCGGTGCGACCTACAACGTGCCGCTGGTCGTCCGGGTCACCGGCGCCCTCGACACCGACGCCCTGCGCGCCGCCGTCCGCTCGGTGACCGAGCGCCACGAGAGCCTGCGCACCGTCTTCACCGAGCGCGACGGCTCCGTCTACCAGCACGTCCTGGACGCCCCCGCCCTCGCGGACGCCGTCCACGTCGTGCGCTCCGGCGAGCAGACCCTGGCCGCCGACGTCGAGGCCGCCGTCCGCCACGGCTTCGACCTCTCGGCGGAGGCGCCGCTGCGCGTCACCCTGCTGGAGATCGCCCCCGGTGACCACGCCGTGGTCCTGCTCTTCCACCACATCGCGGGCGACGAGTGGTCGATGCTCCCCTTCATCGACGACCTGACGGCCGCGTACACGGCGCACGTCGCCGGGACCTCCCCGGCCTGGTCGCCGCTGCCGGTCCAGTACGCCGACTACACCCTCTGGCAGCAGGAGCTGCTCGGCGCCGCCGACGACCCGCAGAGCCAGCACAGCCGCCAGGTCGCCTACTGGCGCGAGGCGCTCGCCGGGCTGCCCGAGGAACTGCCGCTGCCGACCGACCACCCGCGCGTGCCGGTGGCCGGCTACCGCGGCGACACCGTGTACGCCCAGGTGCCGCCCGCCGTCTACCGCGGGCTCCGGGAGGCCGCCCGGGCGACCGGCACCACCACCTTCATGGTGCTCCAGGCCGCCGTGGCGACCCTGCTGCACCGTCTCGGCGCCGGCACCGACATCCCGCTCGGCGCCCCGGTCGCGGGCCGCTCCGACGCCGGGCTCGACGCCCTGGTCGGGTTCTTCGTCAACACCCTGGTCCTGCGCAACGACCTTTCCGGCGACCCGACCTTCGCGGACCTGCTGGGCCGCACCCGGGACACCGACCTGGCCGCCTTCGCCCACCAGGACCTGCCCTTCGACCGGCTGGTCGAGGCGGTCAACCCGCCGCGCGTGCCCGGCCGTCACCCGCTCTTCCAGGTGATGCTCGGCTACCAGCACAACGACGGCCAGGGCGGCCGGCTGCTCGGCCTGGAGAGCCGCATCCTGCCGTTCGAGCTGGGCGCCGCGAAGTTCGAACTCGACTTCAACTTCGAGGAGACCTCCTCGACGGAGGAGATCGACATCGCCTTCGAGTACGCCACCGACCTCTACGAGCGGGCCACCGCCGAGGGACTGGTCGAGCGCCTGCTCGCCGTCCTGGAGCAGGTCGCGGCCGACCCGCACCGCCGCATCGGCGCGCTGGACGTGCTGACGTCGGGTGAGCGGGGGTTGCTGGGGGAGTGGGCGGCGACGGGTCGTGAGTTGCCGTCGGCTTCGGTGGCGGATCTGCTGGCGGAGCGTGCGGTGTCGGTGCCGGACGAGGTGGCGCTGGTGTTCGGTGCGTCCTCGTGGACGTACGCGGAGCTGGATGCGCGGGTGAACCGGCTGGCGCGGTTGTTCGTGGCGCGGGGTGCCGGTCCGGAGCAGGTGGTGGCGCTGGGGCTGCCGCGTTCGCTGGAGATGGTGGCGTCGCTGTTCGCGGTGCTGCGCAGCGGTGCGGCGTACCTGCCGCTGGAGCTGGACTACCCGGTGGACCGGCTGGCCTTCATGGTCGAGGACACCGCCCCGGTCTGCCTGGTGACCAGCTCCGCCGCCGTGGACCGGATGCCCGAGGCGCCCGGCGTCGAGCGCCTGCTGCTGGACTCCCCGGAGACCGAGGCCGAGCTCGCCGCCCTTCCGGCGACCCCGCTCGGCCTCACCGTCGACATGGACTCCGCCGCGTACGTGATCTTCACCTCGGGTTCCACCGGGCGTCCGAAGGGTGTCGTGACGCCGTACCGGGGTCTGACCAACATGCAGTTGAACCACCGGCAGGAGATCTTCGACCCGGTGGTGGCCTCGGCCGGCGGCCGGCGTCTGCGGATCGCCCACACGGTGTCGTTCTCCTTCGACATGTCGTGGGAGGAGCTGCTCTGGCTGGTCGAGGGCCACGAGGTGCACGTCCTGGACGAGGCCCTGCGCCGCGACGCCGAGGCCCTCGCGGCCTACTGCGCCGAGCACGCGGTGGACGTCATCAACGTGACGCCGTCGTACGCCCAGGCGCTCGTGGACCGGGGACTCCTGGACGAGGGCCGGCACCGCCCGGTGCTGGTCCTGCTCGGTGGCGAAGCGGTGGCCGAGACCCTCTGGTCGAAGCTGCGCGACACCCCCGGCGTGATGGGCTACAACCTGTACGGTCCGACCGAGTACACCATCAACACCCTGGGCGGCGGCACGCTCGACTCCGCCAGCGCCACGGTGGGCCGGCCGATCTGGAACACCGTCGCGCACGTCCTGGACGGCCACCTGCGGCCCGTCCCGGTCGGTGTGCCGGGTGAGCTGTACGTCTCCGGCGTGGGCCTGGCCCGCGGCTACCTGAAGCGCCCCGGTCTGACGGCGGAGCGGTTCGTCGCGGACCCGTTCGGCGAGCCGGGCGGGCGGATGTACCGCACCGGTGACGTGGTGCGCTGGCGGGCCGACGGCCTGCTGGACTTCCTGGGCCGGGCGGACGACCAGGTGAAGATCCGCGGCTACCGGGTCGAGCCCGGTGAGATCGAGGACGCCCTCGCGGCCCACGAGGACGTCGCCCAGGCGGCGGTGGTGGTCCGTGAGGACACCCCCGGTGTGAAGCGCCTCGCTGCCTACCTGGTGCCAGGTGAGGGTACCCTTATCGAGGCCACCGAGATCCGGCGTATGCTGGCGTCCCGGCTGCCCGAGTACATGGTGCCGTCGGCGTTCGTCGTCCTCGACGCGCTGCCGCTGACCGTCAACGGCAAGCTCGACCGCAAGGCCCTGCCGGAGCCCGGTGCCGAGGACTACACGTCGTCGGGATCGCAGCGCGAACCCCGGTACCCGAGCGAGAAGGCGGTGCACACGGCGTTCGCACAGGTGCTCGGCATGCCCGCGCTCGGCATCGACGAGAACTTCTTCGACCTCGGCGGCCACTCTCTGCTCGCGATGTCGCTGCTCCAGCGGCTGCGTGCCGAGTTCGAGGGTCACATCGGTCTGGCCGACCTGCTCGCCAGGCCGACCGTCGCGGCCCTGGCCGACTTCCTGGTGGACCGGCTGGTCCACGACGCCCTCGGAGCGGAACCGGGTGACGGTACCGCCTGCTCCGGCTGACCGCCCCCTCCCCTTCCCACGACTCACTAGGAGAACCAGATGAGCGCCACCAACCCCTTCGAGGACGACGACGCCCGCTACCTCGTGCTCGTCAACGAGGAGAACCAGCACTCCCTGTGGCCCGCGTTCGCCGAGGTCCCGGCCGGCTGGACCACCGTCCACGGCGAGGACACCCGCCAGGCGTGCACCGAGTACATCGACGCCAACTGGACGGACCTGCGTCCGGCGAGCCTGATAGCCCGGACCGAGGCCGCGGCCTCCTGACCGCCCCGGGAGGGGACGGCCGCGTGCCGTCCCCTCCCGTCCCGCTTCCCCCCGCAGACACCCGACGGATGGCCATCGCGTGAGCACCCATCAGCCAGAACCCGCCGCCGGCCCGTCCGACGGCCTGACCGCCGAGCAACTCGCCGACGAGGAACTGGAGCCCGGTGCCCTCTCGGCCGAACGCCGCCGCCGGGCCCGGGCCCTGCTCCGGGGCTCTCTGAAGCCCCACCGGGTCACGGTGGCCGCCGCCATGACCGCCGCGGCGATCCGCCAGCTCGCCCTGCTCGCCGTGCCCTGGTGCGTCCAGAAGGCGCTCGACGAGGGCCTGGAGAAGCACGACAGCGGCGCCCTGATGAGCTGGGCCGGCGCCACCGCGCTCGCCGCCCTCGTCCAGTTCGCCGGCCTCTACGGCTGGCAGTACTGGGCCGGCTACGCCGACGCCAAGGTCGGCGCCGACCTGCGCGCCCGCCTCCTGCACCACCTCTCCGGCCTGGACCGGGCCGCCCTCGCCTCGCGCGGCCACGGCGACCTCGCCATGCGCGCCACCCGCGACACCGACCTCGTCCGCGAGTGGGTGCACGGCCTGGCCGTCTGGGTCGTCCTCGGTGTCACCTTCCTCACCGTGCTGCCCCTCATCGCGGCGCTCGACCTCAGCCTGCTGCTGGTCACCCTCGGCACCCTGCCCTTCCTGGTCTGGGTCAACCTGCACTTCCCGCGCCGCTTCGCCGCGGCCAGCGGCGAGCTCGCCAAGGCCCACGGCGACCGCGCCGACGCCGTCGCCGACCTGCTCCAGATCGGCACCGGCCTGCGCGGCACCGGCGGCCACCGCCCGCTGGTCCACCGGCATCACGGCGCCAGCGCCGAGGTCACCGAACGGACGGTCATCGCCGCCCGCATCGAGGCCAGCTGGGCCGCCGTCGGGCCGTTCGTCCCCCGCCTCGCCGTCGCCGCCGGCGTCGGCTTCGGCGGACTCGCCGTCCTCGACGGCCGGCTGACCATCGGCGGACTCACCGCCTTCACCAGTTGGATGGCCATCGTCACCCTCGCCACCCGCGTCCTGGTCGACCGCCTCCTGGAGCGCGGCCAGGCCGACGTCGCCGCCGCCCGCATCGACGAGGCCCTCTCCATCCGCCCCGTCGTCGCCGAGCCGCCCGCCGGGAAGGCCCTCGACCTGCCGGAGCACGGCACCCTGGCGTTCACCGGCGTCACCGCCGTCCGGGACGGCCGCACCGTCCTCGGGCCGGTCGACCTCACCGTCCGGCACGGCGAGTTCGTCGCCGTCTCCGGGGCCACCGGATCCGGCAAGAGCACGCTGCTGCGCCTCGCCGTCCGCCTCGACGACCCCGACGGCGGCACCGTCGCCTACGGCGGCACCGACCTGCGCGAGGCCCGCCTCGACCAGGTCCGCGAGCGCATCTCCTACGTCGCCCAGCGGCCGGTGCTGCTCTCCGGCACCGTCGCCGACAACCTGCGGCTCGGCCGCGACATCGACCCGGAGACCCTGTACGAGGCGTGCCGCACCGCCGGCATCCACGACCAGCTGACCGCCATGCCCGACGGCTACGAGACCGAACTCGGCGAGGGCGGCACCGCCCTGTCCGGCGGCCAGGTCCAGCGCCTGGCCATCGCCCGCGCCCTGCTCGGCGACCCCGCCGTCCTGCTGCTGGACGACTCCACGTCGGCGCTGGACACCACCACCGAGAAGATCGTCCTCGACCGGCTGCGCACCTGGGCCGGCCAGGACCGCACCGTCCTGTTCGCCACCCACCGCACCGCCGTCCTGGACACCGCCGACCGCGTCGTGACCCTGGAGTCCCCGCGCGGCAGCGCCCCGGACGAGGACGGCGCCACCCCGGAAGGCCCCGCCGCCGTGACCACCCCGGACGCCATGGAGGTGGCTCGTGGCTGAACAGCCCCTGCTCAAGGACGAGGCCGACGAGCGCGCGGTGCTCCGCCGCGCCTGGCCCTACCTGCGCCCGCACCGCGGCCGCCTCGGCATCGCCCTCGGCGTCGGCCTGGCGGACTCCGCCGCGCTGGTCGCCGTCGCCCCGCTCATCGGCCTGGCCGCCCGCTCCCTGCTCGACCGCGACCGTGGCGGCCTCGGCCTCGCCGTCGCCCTGCTGGCCGGGCTCGGCCTCGCCCAGCTGGTGCTGGCCCGGGTCGGCGAACTGCTGCTGATCAAGGGCGGCGAGGACGTCGTCCGCACCCTGCGCGAGCAGGCGGTGGAGAACCTGGCCACCGCCCCCCTGCGCTTCCTGGAGACCCACCGCAGCGGGGAACTCCTGCGCCGGGCCACCGGCGAGGTCGCCGCGCTCGCCGCGTTCGTCCGCATGCACCTGCGCAACCTGGTCTCCTCGGTGGCCACCCTGGCCTTCACCCTGGTGCTGCTGGCGAGCTACTCGTGGCTGCTGCTGCTCGTCCAGATCGCCGTGTTCCTGCCGCTGACCCTGCTGGTGACCCGCTGGTTCCAGCGCGACGCCGCCTCCGCGTTCGGCGGCAAGGCGACCGCCGAGGCGACGGTCGCCGCCACCTTCTCCGAGACGCTGACCGCCCGGGAGGCCCTCCAGACCTCCCGCGGCCTGGCGGGCTGGACGAAGCGCTTCGACCGCGAGAACCGGCACGCGGTGCACGCCGCCCGCCGCGCCCTGCGGGTGGAGAACCGGATCGACCTGGTCAGCCTGATCGAGGGCGTCGCCCTCGTGGTGCTGCTGATGGTCGGCGGCTGGATGGTCACCCGGGACACCGCGAGCGTCGTCACCGTGGTGGTCTTCGTCGTCGCCAGCCGCAACCTGTTCGACTCCTTCGCCGACATCTCCCAGCTCGTCGGCGAGGTGCAGACCGCCCGCACCGGCCTCGCCCGGCTGCTGGACCTGCTGGCCGCCACCACCCCGGACCGCCGCCCCGCCCGGGCGGAGGGCCTGGCCACCCGCGGCGACCTGCGCTGCACCGCCGTCGAGTTCGGCTACCGCGCCGAGGGCCTGGACCTCCACGGCCTGACGCTGGACTTCCCGCAGGGCAGCCGCACCGGCGTCGTCGGCGAGACCGGCTCCGGCAAGACCACGCTCTCCAAGCTGCTCTGCGGCCTCTACCGGCCCGACGGCGGCTCGGTGACCTTCGCCGGCACCGACCTCACCGACATCCCGGAGGAGCAGCTGCGCCGCCGGATCGTCCTGGTGCCGCAGGAGGTCCGCCTGGTCTCCGGCACCATCGCCGACAACCTCGCCCTGGTCCAGGGCGAGCCCGACCGGGCGCGCATCGAGCGGACCGTGGACGAACTGGGCCTGCGGGAGTGGCTGGAGGACCTGCCCGGCGGCCTGGACGCCGAGGTGGGCCAGCGCGGCGGCAATCTCTCGGCGGGGGAGCGCCAGATCCTGGGCGTGGTCCGGGCGGTCCTGGCGGACCCGGCGGTCCTGGTCCTCGACGAGGCGACCGCGGACATCGACCCGGTGACCGCCGCCCGCCTGGAGCACGCGCTCGACGAACTGCGCTCCGACTGCACCCTGGTGGTGATCGCCCACCGGCCGGCCACCATCGCCCGACTGCCCCGGGTGGTCCGGTTGGACGGCGGTCGCCTGACGGGTGACGAAACGGCAGGTGGGAGCGTCGAATCCGGTACCCCGACTGGTCTCGGAGTTCGAGGTTAGGCTAACCTAATCAAATGATCGCCCCGTGCCGCCGTCCCGGCTCCCCCCGGAACGGCGGCACGGGCCTGTCCGGGCCTGCAGACACCTCGACGGAATGGGCTGACCGATGAACACCGACACGGCACCGCCGCGCATGCGGATCGTCCGCCATCCGCTCAAGTACCGCCTGCTGGAGGTCAAGCAGGTCGTCCGGGTCACGCCGGGCACCGTGCGGGTCACCTTCGCCGGCGACGCACTCGACGGCTTCTGCGAGCAGGCCCCCACCGACCACGTGAAGCTCTGCTTCGCCTTCGAGGGCGACGACCTCCCGGTCGAGCCGATCGTCGAGAACGACACCTGGATGGACGCCCCCGAGGGCATGTCCGAGCCGCTGACCCGCGACTACACCATCCGCTCCTACCGCCGCGAGGCCAAGGAGCTGGACATCGACATGGTCCTGCACGGGACCGGCGTCGGCTCCAGCTGGGCCGCCGCCGCCGAACCCGGCATGAAGCTCGGCGTGTTCGGCCCCCGCGGTTCGGAGGAGATCCCCTTCGTCCACGACTGGTACCTCCTCGGCGCCGACGAGACCGCGCTGCCCGCGCTCGCCCGCTGGCTGGAGATGCTCCCCGCCGGCGTCAAGGTCCTCGCCTTCGCCGAGGTCCCCGGGCCCGAGCACGAGCAGCTCCTGACCACCGACACCGACGCCACCGTCACCTGGGTGCACCGCGGCGACGCCCGGTCCGGCAGCACCGACCTGCTGGAGCAGGCCATCCGCGCCGCCCGGCTGCCCGAGGGCATGGGCTTCGCCTGGGTCGCCGGCGAGGCCAACACCCTCAAGCCGATCCGCCGCTACCTGCGCAACGAGTGCGGCCTGACCAAGAACCAGGTCGACGTGGACGGCTACTGGAAGCGCGGGGTGGCCAACCACGACCACCACGAGGACGACCACCAGCCGCACGCATGAGCACCGACACACTCGACAAGCCGGCCCCGAGCCGAACGGCCTCCGCGCCGCGCGGCCGGGCCGGCACCGCGCGCCGCACCGCCTGGCTGTTCGGGGCGCTCCTGCTGCTCGCGCTCCTCGCCCTCGCCGGTATCGCCGTCGGCGCCCGCCCGGTGGCCCCCGGCCAGGTCCTGCACGTCCTGCTGAACCACGAACCCACGTCCGAGGACTGGATCGTGGTCCACCACTCCCGCATCCCCCGGACGCTGCTGGGCATCGCCGTCGGCGCCGCCCTCGGCATCGCCGGGGCCATGATGCAGGCGCTCACCCGCAACCCGCTCGCCGACCCCGGCCTGCTCGGCATCAACGGCGGCGCCGCAGCCGCCGTCGCCGCCGGCACCGCCCTGTTCGACCTGCGCTCCTTCGGGTCCTTCGTCTGGTTCGCCCTCGCCGGGGCGGCGGTCGCCGCCCTCGTCGTGCAGATCCTCGGCGGCGGAGGACGCGCCTCGGCCACCCCGGCCCGGCTCGCCCTCGCCGGCACCGCCGTCACGGCGGTGCTCACCGCCTTCGTCAACGGCCTGATCCTGCTCGACCCGCTCACCCTCAACCGCTTCCGGTTCTGGCAGGTCGGCACCCTCGCGGGCGTCGACTCCACGGTGCTCGGCCAGGTCGTCCCCTTCCTCGCGGCCGGCGCGGTGCTCGCCCTCTTCCTCGGCCGGCCGCTGAACGCCCTGGCGCTCGGCGACGACGCCGGGCACGCACTCGGCGCCAACCCCACCCGCACCCGCATGCTCAGCCTGCTCGCGATCACCCTGCTGTGCGGGGCCGCGACCGCCGCGGTCGGCCCGATCGCCTTCATCGGCCTCGCCGTCCCGCACCTCGCCCGCCACATCTGCGGGCCGGACCAGCGCTGGATCATGCTGCTGTCGGCCGTCCTCGCCCCGGTACTGCTGCTCGCCTCGGACATCATCGGCCGGCTCGCCCTGCACCCCGCCGAACTCCAGGTCGGCGTCGTCACCGCCTTCATCGGGGCCCCGCTCTTCATCGCCCTGGTACGCGGCCGGAGGATCGCCCAACTGTGAACAGCCCCACCACGGTCGAGCAGACCGCCGCGCCCGAGAAGAGCCGGACCACCCGGCCGCCGGGGGCCGGGCGGCCCGCCGTCCCGCTCCACGCCGTCCGGCTGCCCGGCGGCCTCTCGCTGCGCTGGCACGCCCGCGCCACCGTCGTCGGCCTGCTGATCCTCGCCGCGCTCTGCGGCGTGGTCGTCTGGTCGCTGACCGCCGGTGACTACCCGCTGCCCGTCTCCGACGTGGTCGACGTGCTCACCGGCGGCGGACGGCGTGCCGACCGCTACATCGTGATGGAGGTGCGGCTGCCCCGGCTGCTCACCGCGCTGCTGGTCGGCGCGGCCCTGGGCCTCGCGGGCGCCCTCTTCCAGACGCTCGCCCGCAACCCCCTCGGCAGCCCCGACGTCATCGGCTTCACCGTCGGCTCCGCCACCGGCGCCCTCGCGGTGATCCTGGTGATCGGCGGCAGCGCCGCCACCGTCGCCGGCGGCGCCGTGGTGGGCGGCATGCTCACCTCCGTCGCGGTCTACCTGCTGGCCCGGCGCGGCGGCACCCAGGGCTACCGCCTGGTCCTCGTCGGCATCGGCGTCAGCTCGCTGCTCTCCTCGCTCAACGCCTACCTGATCGCCCGGGCCTCCTTCAGCGACGCCCAGAGCGCCGCGGTCTGGCTCACCGGCAGCCTCAACGCGCGCGGCTGGGAGCACTGCGGGCCGATGGCCGTCGCGCTCGCCCTGCTGCTGCCCGCCGCCGTCCTGCTCGGGCGCCCGCTGCGGATGCTGGAGATGGGCGACGACGCGGCCTCCTCGCTCGGCGTCCGGACCGAGGGCGCCCGGGTCTGGCTCGTGCTGATCGGCGTCGGTCTGACCGCCGCGGCCACCGCCGCCGCCGGCCCGATCCCGTTCGTCGCCCTGATCGCCCCGCAGGCCGTCCGCCGCCTCACCCGGGCCACCGGCCCCAACCTGCTCGGCTCCACCCTCCTCGGGGCCCTGCTCCTGGCCGTCAGCGACCTCGCGGCCCAGCGCCTGCTGGCGCCCACCCAGCTCCCGGTCGGCGTCCTGACCGGCGTCGTGGGCGGCTGCTACCTGGTCTGGCTGATCCTCGGCCAGTGGCGCGCCAAACGCGGCTGACCCCGGGGAGCGCAGAACACGCGGTGAACGACGGCGGGCCCGGCGGACGATCCACCGGGCCCGCCTCCGTAGCGGCTCGGTTCACCCGTGGGGGTCCCGGGCCGGCGCTGCCCCTGGCCGCGGGGTCGGCACGGCGATGATCGAACCCGTGACCCGCGCGGATGCGACCGGACTCCGACCGCCGACGCTCACCGGTTCCCTCCCGGTAGATGACGGCTGCACACGCATTCGGTGTCACCGCAGAGGCATACCAGTACCACCGCACGAGCCTCGTCCCGAATCCCACCGGGGCACCCGTGGTGGGCGCCGAGCAGGCACTCCGCCGAGATGTAGCGGCCTCCTCGTTCGGTGTCGAGGTGGACCACGATGTCGGCGGGTCCGTCGGGCCGTGCGGCGACGGCGGTCACCGGGTCTCCTCGGGAGCGGGACACGGGCAGGCGTGCGCGACGACTGCCCAGCCCAGGGGAGCCAGATCGGGGCCGGTCGGGGTGTAGACGTGGCCGGCTCGAACGAGCTCGCCACCGGCGTGGTTGCAGCGAATACAGGCTCTGCCCTGAAGTTGGGCTCCGGACAGGGGTGGCTTCGGCGTCGGAGGGTCTTCCACTCTCACAGCGTCTCGGTGACCTGCAGTCAAGGGCGATACCCAGAGGGTAATCTCACGGTGAGATAGCTCCCGATGAGGGGATCGCCATGGGCTCCGCGCTGGTACCGATCACGCTGCCCGACGCCTCGTGGCAGACCGGCCGGATCTGCGCCGCACTCCGCGACCGAGACATCGGAAGTCTGTTCCGGTACGTGCAGCATCACAGTGGGGCCAGCCAGGCCCGCATCGCCGTCCAGGTCGGTATGACGCAGGCCCGGGTCAACGAGATCATCAACGGCCGCCGTGAGGTCGTCCGTCTGGACGTCTTCGAGCGCATCGCGGATGGTCTGAACATGCCGGATGACGCCCGTCGTCAGCTCGGCCTGGCCCCACGCCGAGAGAGCCGGACACCCGGAGCGGCATTCGATCTCGCGGCATTCCCCGAGATCGTCCGCGTCTACTCCGACCAGTCGGCCGCCGCCGCGGAGATCCGACGGTCCGCCCGGTCCGCTGGTGAACTCGACGTCCTTGCCGTCCGCGGCCTGGGCCTTCTGGGCCTCAGGGACTCGCTACTCCGTCCGCACCTCGACCGCGACGGCGACACGCCGCCCCGTCTCCGTGTGCTCCTGCTGGACCCGGAGTCGCCGTCGCTCGTCCGCAGGGCAACCGAGATCGGAGAGTCCCCCGAGTCACTGGCCGGTGGCGTCCGGCTCGCCGAGGCCCGTCTTCGTGAGCTCTCGAAGGTCGGCCACGTCGAGGTCTACCACTACCGGACCTTGCCGGTCTGGCGCGTGATCCGGCTGGACAAGACGCTCTACGTCAGCGCGTTCGACGCGGATTGGGAGGGCCACGAGTCGGCAACCTACAAGGTGCTGGCCACTCCGTACGGTCCGCTGTACCGAGGGTGGCGCCGGTTGTTCGACGCTATGGTGGCCGACGCCGAGCGCGTGATCTGACGGAGGGCTGACGGTGGCGATCGAGGCGGAACTGAAGGCGGTAGTGCGGGACCCCGAGGGGATTCTCCGGCTGCTCGAAGACCGGTACGGGCCGGGGCGCGCGGAGGTCTATCGCGACACCTACTTCGACGCACCCGACGGATCTCTCATGGGAGCGGACCGGGAACTGCGGATCCGTACCGTGCACAGCCCGGACGACACCCGAACCGTCCTGACCTACAAGGGTGCCCGTGTGGATGAGGCGTCCGCTTCGAAGCCCGAGGCCGAGACACGGGTGGAGGACGCGGAGGCCGTCCACGAGATCGTTCGTGCTCTCGGATTCGTCCCGCGTATCGCGTTCGAGAAGCGGTGCAGGAACTACTCGTTCACCGCCGACGGACGGCTGCTTCTCGCGACCCTCGTCCGAGTACCCGAGATCGACGGCACCTTCATCGAACTGGAGACCATCGCGAAGGCGGACGACGACCTGCGGCCTGCCCTCCGAGTCGTTCGCACGGTGCTGGCCGGTCTCGGGATCGCGGAGGACGATCTGACGACGGAGCAGTACACCGACGCCGTGGCCGCCGCGCGCTGAGGCCCGTGCGGACCGGATGCAACACCGCTCAGGAACTCCGTCCCTCGTCCCGCCGAAGAGCAGCTCGGCGGGACGAGGCGGCACACCGGAAGTCAGTCGGCCAGCAGCGCCCGCGTCTCGTCGCTCACCTCGGGCAGCGCGCCCCGGTCCGCCCAGGTCCAGTCGTCGTGCTCGGTGAGGACGATCGGCTCGTGCTTCCCGACGGTGACGGCGAAGGTGAACTGGCGGGTCGTCACTCCGCCGCCGGAGGAGTAGTCGAAGGCCCCGGCGTAGCCGGTGACCTCGGCCACGTCGAGGCCGGTCTCCTCCAGGACCTCCCGATCCAGCGCCCGCCCCAGCTCCTCGCCCGGCTCCACACCGCCGCCGGGCAGCTCCCACAGGCCGCCGAGGAAGTCCTCGGGCCTGCGCCGCAGCAGCAGCACCCGGCCGTCCCCGTCGGTGATCACCGCGCCGACGACGAGCTTCCCGATGCCGGCGCTCGCGGCGTCGGCCAGCAGCCCGGGGACGAAGCCGGGTTCGGCGGTGAAGAGGGAGGTCACAGCAGCTCCTCGTGGTGGTCGATCACCTTGCGGGCCGCGCGGACGTACCGCTCGGCCGGGGGAAGATCCTCCTCACGATGCCAGACCGGCAGCTTGATCGTGTGCCGGTCGCGACCTCGCCCGCGGTGGTCCGGACAAACGCGGCGGGCCCGGTGGAGTGGTCCACCGGGCCCGCCGTCGCGGGGGTGCCGGGCTCAGACCTCCCGGGTGAAGACCCGGGAGTGGCGGGCCGGGTCGAGGCCGGCCGCCCATTCGGCGGGGGCTGCCGCTGCGGTGATCTCCCGGAAGCCGTGGCGCAGGAACAGCTCGCCGCCGCCGGTGGTGGCGGTCACCAGGGCGCGCAGGCCCCGGCGGCGGGCCTCGGCGAGGACGGCCGTCACCAGGAGCGAGCCGAGGCCCGCGCCCTGACGGCCGGTCCGCACGCAGAGGTTGTGCAGCAGCCCGGTCGACGGCCGGCCGGCCTCGGGCGCCAGCGCGCGCAGCGCGACGCACGCGTCGAGCCGGCCGGGCGCCGCCCCGTCCTCGGCGCGGACCATCAGGAAGGTGTCGCCGGGCCGCCGGTAGGCGTCCGGGGTGCGCTCGCGCAGCGCCCCGGAGCGCATGAACGGGACGGAGAGCGCGTAGAGCGCCGGCGCGTCCGTGCCCGCGGCGCGGACCGCCCGCAGGACCGCGGACGGGCGCAGCGTCGCTGTCACCGGGCCGTACCGCGGCGTACGGGGGCCAGCGGGACGACCAGCGGGGTGCCGGTCTGCGGGTCCTCGATGATCTGGCAGGGCAGGTCGAAGACCTGCTCGACCAGCTCGGCGGTGACGATCTCGGCGGGCACGCCCTCGGCGACCACCGCGCCGTCGCGCATGGCGATCAGGTGCGTGGCGTACCGGGTGGCCTGGTTGAGGTCGTGCAGGACCGCGACCAGGGTGCGGCCCTGCTCCTGGTGCAGGCGCGCGCACAGGTCGAGCACCTCGACCTGGTGGGCGATGTCCAGGAACGTGGTCGGCTCGTCGAGCAGCAGCAGCGGGGTCTGCTGGGCGATGGCCATGGCGAGCCAGACGCGCTGGCGCTGGCCGCCGGAGAGCTCGTCGACGAAGCGGTCGGCGAGGGCGTCCACGTTGGTCGCCGCCATGGACTCGGCGACGATCCGCTCGTCCTCCTTCGACCACTGCCGGAACAGCCCCTGGTGGGGGTAGCGGCCGCGGGCCACCAGGTCGGCGACGGTGATGCCGTCCGGCGCGGTGGAGCTCTGCGGCAGCAGGCCGAGCCGGCGGGCCAGTTCCTTGGCCGGCAGGGCCCCGATCTGCTCGCCGTCCAGGAGCACCCGCCCGGAGGCGGGCTTGAGCAGCCGGGCGAACGCCCGCAGCAGGGTGGACTTGCCGCACGCGTTGGGGCCGACGATCACGGTGAACGAGTTGTCGGGCACCGCCACCGACAGGTCGGTGGCGATCGCCCGGTCGCCGTACCGCAGTGTCACCTTCTCGGTGTGCAGCCGCTCGCCGGTGGTGGTCACTTCTCCTCCAGGAGGTCGGCGGTGCTCAGCACGACGGCGCACTTCTCGGCGGCCCAGCGCAGGGCTTCGGTGTGCTTCTCGGCGGAGAAGTCGGCGACGGCGTCGCCCACCACGAAGGCCTGGACGTCACGGCTCCACGCGTCGGCGGCGGTCATCATGACGCCGATGTGGGCGTAGACGCCGACGATCACCAGCTGGTCGCGGCCGGACTTCTCCAGCAGGCCGGCCAGCTCGGTGCGGGCGAACGCGCTGTACTTCCACTTGAGCAGCATGACGTCCTGCCCGGCCGGCGCGACGACGGCCGGCACGCCCTGCGCCTGCTCGTCGGCCGGCAGCCCCGGGCCCCAGAAGTCCAGCTGGAGGCCGCGCTCCTCGGGGGTCTGGCCGCCGCGCTGGTGGGAGTAGATCACCGGCATGCCCAGCGTGCGGGCCCACTCCAGGATCCGGGCCGTGTTGGCCAGGGCGGGGGCCAGCGGGGGGCCCTCGGCGGGGAACGCGCCGAGGAAGTAGTTCTGCAGGTCGTGGACGAGGACGGCGGCCCGCGCCGGGTCGACCTGCCACGGCACCTTGCGGGGCGGGAGGTCCGCGGGGCCGGGCAGTTCGTAGGGGGCGATGGCAGGCAGTGCCATTCGAGGAGCGCCTTTCTGGGCTAGCGGGAGGTGGTGCGGAGGTCCTTCTTGCTGACCTTGCCGACGCCGGTGCTGGGGAAGGCGTCGACGAACTCGACGCGGTCCGGGACCTTGTAGCCGGCGAGCCCGGCCGCGCGGACGAAGCTCTTGAGGTCGAGCGCGCGGGGCCGCTCGGCCTCGGGCCGCAGGATCACGTACGCGCAGCTGCGCTCGCCCAGGTACTCGTCCGGGACGGCGACGACCGACACGTCGTGGACCGCGGGGTGGGCGAGCAGGACGTTCTCGACCTCCTCGGCGGCGACCTTCTCGCCGCCCCGGTTGATCTGGTCCTTGGCCCGGCCCTCGACGACCAGGTGGCCGGTGGGAGTGCGGCGGACGAGGTCCCCGGTGCGGTAGAAGCCGTCGGCGGTGAAGGACCGTGCGTTGTGCTCGGGCGCCCGCCAGTAGCCGCGGATGGTGTACGGGCCGCGGGTCAGCAGGTGACCCGTCGTCCCCTCGGGCACGTCGACGTCCTCGTCGTCGACGATCCGGATCTCGTCGTCGGGCGAGATCGGGCGGCCCTGGGTGGTGAGGAGGGTCTCCTCGGTGTCCTCGGGGCGGGTGTAGTTGACCAGGCCCTCGGCCATCCCGAAGACCTGCTGGAGCCGGCAGCCGAGCGCCGGGCCCAGCCGGCGGGCGGCCTGCTCGCTGAGCTTGGCGCCGCCGACCTGGATGAGTTCGAGGCTGGACAGGTCGTGGCCGCTGCCCGGGGCGGCCTGCGCCCAGGCGAGGGCCAGCGGGGGCACCACACCGGTGATCGTGACGCCCTCGCGGGCGATCAGGGCGAGCGCGGTGCCCGGGCTCGGCTCGGGCGCCAGCACGACGCGGCCGCCGGCGTGGAAGGTGCCGAGCGTGCCCGGCGAGCTGAGCGGGAAGTTGTGGGCGGCGGGCAGCGCGCAGAGGTACACCGTGGCGGGTGACAGCTCGCAGATGACGGCCGACTCGCGCACGCTGTACAGGTAGTCGTCGTGGCTGCGGGGGATCAGCTTGGGCAGCCCGGTGCTGCCGCCGGACAGCTGGAGGAAGGCGAGGTCGCCGGCGTGCGGCGGGTCGGCCGGCGCGGTCGGGGCGTCGGCGCGCAGCTCGGCGAGCGGGGTGAACCGCCCGGGATCGCCGACGACGAAGACCTCCCCGAGACCGGGCACCGCCGCGCACACCTCGGCGGCCAGTTCGCGGTGGTCGAAGCCGTCGTGGCGGTCGGCGACGAAGAGGGCCTTGGCCTCGGCGAACTCGCAGAAGTACGAGATCTCGGCCCGGCGGTGCGCCGGGAGGGCCATCACCGGGACCACGCCGGCCCGCATCGCGCCGAAGAACACCTCGAAGAACTCGGCCACGTTGGGGAGCTGGAGGACCACCCGGTCGCCCTTGCGAAGCCCGCGGGCGAGCATCCCGGCGGCGATCCGGTCGGCGCGCGCGTCCAGTTCGGCGTAGCTCCAGTGCCGGTCGCCGTCGGTGACGGCGATCCGGTCCGGGGTCGCGGCGGCGTGCCGGCCGATCACGGTGTCCAGCGTCTCACCGGTCCAGTACCCGGCCGCCCGGTAGCGGTCGGCGGCGTCCTGGGGGTAGAGGCTCATTCGGCGTTCTCCAGTCCGACGGCGTGCAGGAAGGTCCGGAACTTCGCGGCCGTCTCGGCCAGTTCGTGTTCCGGGACGGACGCGGCGACGACCCCGGCACCGGCGAACAGCCGCAGCAGGTCGCCGTCCGCCTCGGCGCAGCGCAGGGTGACGACCCATTCGCCGTCGCCCGAGGCGTCGCCCCAGCCGACCACACCCGTGTAGAGGCCGCGGTCGAAGGGTTCCAGTGTGCCGATCAGGTCCCGGGCCCGGTCGGTCGGGGTGCCGCACACGGCCGGGGTGGGGTGCAGGGCCAGCGCGAGGTCCAGGGCGCTGGTGGAGGGGTCGCGCAGCGTCCCGGTGACGGTGGTGGACAGGTGCCACATGGCCGCGGTGCGGATCAGGGACGGCCGCTCGGGGACGACGAGGTCGTCGCAGTGGGGTGCGAGCGCGCGCCGGACGGCGTCGACCACGAAGGCGTGTTCGGCGAGGTCCTTGGGGGAGCGGGCGAGCTCCTCGGCGCGGCGCCGGTCCTCCACCGGGTCGGTGCTGCGGGCGGCGGACCCGGCGAGCGGGTTCGACACGACGTGCCGGCCCCGGCGGGAGAGCAGCAGTTCGGGGCTGGCCCCGACCAGGGTGGCGGTCCCGCCGGCCGGTACGGCGAAGGTGTAGCCGTTCGGGTCGCGGTCGAGCAGCCGGCCGACCATGGCGGGGATGTCGGTGCCGCCGGGGGTGGTGAGTTCCAGGGTGCGGGCGAGGACGACCTTGGCGAGGTCGGGGTCCGCGTTCATGAGCCGCACGGCGCGGGCGACCGCGTCCCGGTAGCCCTCGGGCGCGGGGACGGGGCGCCGGGTCCACGCGCTCTCCGCGGTCCGGGCCGGCCCGGGGGCGGCGGTGAGGCCGGCGCGTATCGGGGCGGCGCGGTGCACCTGCTCGGGGATGAACAGTTGGGCGGGCCGTCCGGGTGAGAAGGGGATCGCCCCGACGACCAGCGGGTCGCGGCCCTCGGCCCGGGCCGCCGCCAGCAGCCGGCCGGCCTCGGCGGGGTCGGGCACGGGCCGGTGCACGCCTTCGGCGAGCAGGGTCCGGGTGGGGCCGGCGAGGAAGGCCCGGTCGGCACCCGGCCGGTAGGAGGCCAGAAGCTCACTGCCGTCCACCGGGGTCGCGACAGGGGACCGGGCTTCGGAAGCCGTGGTCATGGTGCTCCGTTCTGCCGGTGCCGGGGGCACCGGGTGGTGGGACTCGAAGGGGGCGGGCGATTCCGGGATCGCCCGGTTCGGGGTCAGGCCCGCAGCGTGGCGCCGCCGTCGACGTAGAGGTCGTGCATCGTGACGTGCCGCGCGCGGTCGCCGGCGAGGAAGAGGACCGCCTCGGCGATGTCGTCGGGCGTCGCGATCCGGCGGAGCGGGATCCCGGCCCGGTAGCTGGCGAGGTCGCCTTCGATGACCCGGCGCTCGCTCTCGTCGTCGGTCCACAGCGCCCGCTGCATCGGGGTGTCGGTCGAGCCGGGCGAGACGAGGTTGCAGCGCACGCCGGAGCCGGCGAGCTCCAGGCCCAGGCAGCGCATGAACATCGTGGTGGCCGCCTTGGAGGCCGCGTACGCCGCCATGTTCATCCGGGGCACGCCGGCGGCGTTGGACCCGACGGTGACGATGCTGCCCCGGCCGCGGTCGGCCATCCGGCGGCCGACGGACCGGCAGGTGTGGAACACCCCGGTGGTGTTGACGGCGAAGGTGTGCTGCCAGTCCTCGTCGCTGATGCTCAGCGCGGGGCCGGCGTGCAGCACGCCCGCGACGTTGACCAGGATGTCGAGCGGTCCGTGCTCCTGCTCCGCAAGGTCCACCAGCTTCTCGACCGCGTGGGCGTCGGTGACGTCGAGCCGGTGCACCGAGGGGTCGGACGGGGAGCGGTCGCTCGCGACGACCCGGGCCCCGCGGTCGGCGAGCATGCGGGCGACGGCGGCTCCGATGCCCTGGGCGGCGCCGGTGACCAGGGCGGTCCGGCCGGCGAACTCGTCGGTGGATATCGAGGTCATCGGTCACCCCACCGTCGTGGCGGCCGACTTGCCGGTGTCCCGGCCGGTGCGGCGCGGTCTGGGGACACGGCTGGTGGTGGGTGGCATGGACCTTCTCCCTGGGTCGGAGCGCGGCGGCTGTCGGACGGGCTTGCGAAGCGGTGAGGTAAGGTTAGCCTAACCGCATCGGGGGTACGTCGGGGACCGTCCCACACGTCCTGAGGTACTGCTCTCCGGGCTCGGCTCCGCTCCACTGTTCTTCCGGCTCCCGCCCGTGCCGACGGCGACCCCGTCCGCCCGTCCTCCCGCCGTGCGGTACCACCGCCGCCGCGGGCCGCCCCGTTCGAGCAGCGACCCCGTGCCCGCCACGGACACCATCCCCAGCTCCTGCACGCCGCGGGCGGCGTCAAGTGCCGCACGTTCGAACTGCGTTCCTGACGCCCCCGGCCGCCACCGCGCGACGGTGGGCCGCCGACCGCCTCCCGACCGCCTCCCGGCCGGGGCCCGCCCGCCGCCTGACGGAGCGTGACCTCCGGCGCGACGCCGGGTGCGACCGCGCGACGTCCGGCGCGGTGGGACGGCCGCCGGGCGCGGCCCGTGCGGCGCCGCCGACCGGCTGACATCCGTGGCGGGTCGGGCGGCGGCTGCCCCGGGCCGCTGCGACCATGACCCGCATGGCATCCAGGGCAGCGGGCGCAGGGACGTCCCAGAAGTCGTCGAAGGCCGGGACCGTGCTGCTGACGCTCGCGGCCGGACAGTTCCTGATGGCGCTCGACAGCTCGGTCATGAACGTCTCGATCGCCACGGTCGCCGAGGACGTCGGCACGACGGTGACCGGGATCCAGGGCGCCATCACGGCCTACACGCTGGTGATGGCGATGTTCATGATCCCCGGGGGCAAGGTCGGCGCGCTCATCGGCCGCAAGCGGGCGTTCCTGATCGGCAGCGTCATCTACGGCTGTGGCTCCCTGACGACCGCCTTCGCCCCGAACCTGCCGGTGCTCCTGCTCGGCTGGTCCTTCCTCGAAGGGGTCGGGGCGGCGCTCATCCTGCCCGCGATCGTGGCGCTGGTCGCCGGCAACTTCGGCGTCGAACGCCGCCCCGCCGCCTACGGGCTCGTCGCGGCGGCCGGGGCCGCGGCAATCGCCGTCGGGCCGCTCATCGGCGGCCTCGCCACGACGTACTTCTCCTGGCGCTGGGTCTTCGCCGGGGAGGTCGTCATCGTGGTCGGCATCCTCGTGCTCGCCCGCCGCATCGCGGACGCGCCCACCGCCGGGCGTGAGCGGATCGACCTGGTCGGCGCCGCGCTCTCCGCCCTCGGCCTGGGCGTCTTCGTCTACGGCGTGCTCCGGTCGAGCACGTGGGGCTGGTTCCTGCCGAAGCCCGACGCGCCCGCGTGGCTCGGGATCTCCCTCGTCGTCTGGCTGATGCTCGCCGGCCTGCTCCTGATCCGGCTCTTCCTGTCCTGGGAGGCCCGGCTGGTGGAGCGGGGCGCGGAGCCGCTGGTGGATCCGGCCCTGCTGCGCAACCGGCAGCTCACCGGCGGTCTGACGATGTTCTTCTTCCAGTACCTCGTCCAGATGGGCGTGTTCTTCGTCGTCCCGCTCTACCTGTCGGTCGCCCTCGGCCTGTCCGCGCTGAAGACCGGCGCCCGCATCCTGCCGCTGTCGCTGACCCTGCTGGCCGCCGCGATCCTGATCCCGCGGCTGCTCCCGGACGTCTCGCCGCGGCGGGTGGTGCGGCTCGGGGTCCTCGCGCTCTTCGCGGGAGCGGTGGCGCTGCTGGCCGCGCTCGATGCCGACGCGGGTGCGGAGATCGTGACCGTGCCGCTCCTGCTGATCGGGCTCGGCATGGGGGCGCTGGCGTCCCAGCTCGGGTCGGTCACCGTGTCCGCCGTGCCGGACGAGCAGAGCGCGGAGGTCGGCGGCGTCCAGAACGCCGTCACCAACCTGGGGGCCTCGATCGGCACGGCCCTGGCCGGGTCGATCCTGATCGGCGCGCTCACGTCGTCGTTCGTCGCCCACATCGAGCAGAATCCGGCCTTCCCGGCCGAGGTCCGGAGCCAGGCGGTGGTGAACCTGGAGAGCGGCGTGCCCTTCCTGTCGGACGCCCAGCTCACGACCGTCCTCGCCGACACGGGCGCGACCTCCGAGGCCACGCAGGCGGCGTTGGACGCGAACGAGGCGGCGCGGCTGGACGGCCTCCGCGCCGCGCTGGCCGTCCTGGCGTTCGCCGCGCTACTCGCGCTGTACTTCACCCGGCGGATCCCGGCGACCCAGCCGGGCGCGCCGAAGGCGTCCCACGGCGCGGCCTGACCTCCCGGCGGTCGGAAATCCCGGAGGTTCGGGGTCCCGGCGGTTTGACCTCCCGGCCTGACGACCCGGCGGTCCGGCGGGACGCCGGGAGGGGCCGCGCGTCAGCCGGCGTCGCTCCCGGCGGCCGGCTGCGGGGGCGCCGGCCGGTTCTGCGCGGTCGGCCACTTGAGCTCGATCTCGATTTCGATCTCGCCGTCACCGACCTCCACCTCGACCTCGCTCCGCAGCTCGTCGGGGATGCGCAGGGTGAGCGTCCCGGGGCCGAGTTCGAGCTCGGCGTTGCCGCCGTGCTTCAGCGCGGCCGCGAGTGCGGTGAGCAGATCGGCGGCCTCAAGACGGGTCAGCGAACGCTTCTGCTCGAACTTGAGGTCCTTCACGGATCTCTCCCGTCCGGCGGTGCGGTGCCGAGGGAGCGCCGCCGGTCGCGGCGTCCGGAGGGGCACCTCCTCCCTCCAGCCTGCGCGCCCCCGGCGGCCGGTGCCACCTCGGGCCGGCCGCGTCAGCCGCCCCGGACCTCGGGTCCCGGTCCCGGCCCCGGTCCCGGTCCGGTCTCCGGCTCGGGCGGCCGGGGCCGGGCGAAGGCGAGGGCGAGGATCTCGCGCCAGTTCGGCGCGGGCCGGGCGGGCGGCGGGCCGGGGCGGTGCCGCGGTACCAGGACCCGCAGCGCGCCCGGGCGGATGCCGCAGACCACGGGGGCGGGCAGGAGCAGCGCCTCCCCGTCGACGGCGACCGGGAGGAGGTCCGCGTCCGACTCGACGACGACCCGGTGACAGGTCAGCACGCGCAGTCCCGTCGCCCTGCCGCTGCGGAGCGCGACCTCGGCCGCCTGGGCCGCGTTGGTCACCCGGATCCCGACGACACCGAGCACGCCGAGGTCCAGTCGTGGCCGCCGGCCGCCGGCGACCGGCTCGGTGCCCGCGTAGGGGTTGTTGCTGACCAGGAGCGCCTGCTGGGCGTCCAGCCGACCGCTCTCGGTCCGGGCGTCGACGCGGTGACCGGCGAAGCCGAGCAGCAGGTCGGGCAGCGCGTCCAGGGCCGCACCCGCCTTGGCGTCGCGGTACTCGGGGCGCTGCACGATCTCCGCGTACACGCCGAACGAGGCCGTGTTGACGAAGGCGCGGCCACCCACCGTCCCCAGGTCGACGCGCAGCTCCTCCCCGTCGGTCAGCGCGTCGAGGCAGCGGGCCGGGTCGGTGCGGTCCAGACCGAGGTCCATCGCGAAGTGGTTCCGCGTCCCGGCCGAGACGACCAGGAACGGCAGACCGTGTTCGGCGGCGACCTCGGCCACCCTGGCCTGGGTGCCGTCGCCGCCCGCCACACCGAGCAGGTCCGCCCCCTCCGCGACCGCCCGGCGGGCGAGCGCGGCGACGTCGACCGGCACCGACGTGTCCAGGAGGACCACCCGGGCGCCCAGCGCCTCGGCCTTCTCGACCAGCCCGAACCGGCCGACCTTGCCGCCGCCCGACTTCGGGTTCATGATCAGGAACGGGTGGCGGGGGAGCGGTCCGGCGACCGCGCGCATACCGTCGGGCCTGCGCACCAGACGCACGGCGGACCGTGCGCTCGCCGCCGCGGCGGCCCACAGCACGATCGCGGCCAGCGCCTCCGGCCACAGGCCCGCCCGGGCGTAGAGCACGACGAGGGCCGCGGGTGCGCCCACCATCAGCAGGAGACCGCACACCCGGACGGCCCCGTGGTGGGACACCGCCCACCAGATGCCGGCGGCGGTGAGCGCCGAACCGACCACCGCGGTGACCAGGAGCAGCAGGCCGTCGGGGCCGCCCCCGGCGACCAGCACCACCAGCGCGCCGAGGGCACAGACCACGGCCAGCCGGGCCGACAGCCGGGCGCGCCGGGGCACGGCCGAAGGAGGTGTCATCGTCCTCACCTCCTCCGGCCTGCTCCGGCTTTCCGCCTGACCGCCGCCCGGACGACCGCCCTGCGGTCGCCCTGCGGTCACTCTGTTCGGGCGACCACCCTGGTCAGGCGACCGGTGCGCCGTGGTCGCGGTGGACCGCGCAGAGGCCCCAGATGACGAAGGCGCTGATGGCGATCACGATGATGGACCACCACGGGTAGTACGGGATGGAGAGGAAGTTGGCGATGATGAGCAGTGCCGCCAGGGCCACCCCGAGGATCCGGGCCCAGAGCGCGACCCGGAACAACCCGAGGCCGATGCAGACGGCGATCACGCCGAGGATCAGGTGGATCCAGCCCCAACTCGTCAGGTCGAACTTGAAGACGTAGTTGGGGGTCCGCACGAAGACGTCGTCCTCGGCGATCGCCATGATCCCTCGGAAGATGCTCAGGAAGCCCGCGAGCATGAGCATCACGGCCGCGAAGGCGGTCAGGCCGCCCGCGAAGCCGGAGGAGCCGCTGTGGCCGGCGTGCACGGTGCCGGTGGGTGCGGACATGGGTTCCTCGATTCGTTCCGTCGGATGGGGGTCAGCCCTGGGAACCGGCGTCGATCTCGGCCACGGCGATGGCGAAGCCGAGGGCCTCGGTGATGTGGCCGGCGGCCGACATCACGCGGGCGGTGCCCACCACGGGGGCGATGGCCACCAGGACGTCCTGGATCTGGTCGGCGGTCACGTCGGACTCCATGGCGGGACCGAGGTGGGCGAGGTAGGACATCGGCGGCGCGTCCATGGCCACGAGCGCGGCGATGCGGGTGAGGAGGAGCGTGTCGGTGGGCAGCCCGCAGCGCTCGATCGAGTCGAGCGTCATCGCGGCGAGGGTGTCCAGGACAGGAGTTTCGGACGATGTGGTCATGCCGGGTCATCTCCTGAGGGATCGGGTGCCGACGCGGCCGACCCGCAGGGAGCGCGGGTTCCGGCGCGTCGCACCCCCGTGCTTCCGACCCTAGGAGCTTTCCGGTGCGGGTGCACCTTCGTGCGGTCCCGCGTGCGGGGGGTGGCCGGCCGGGTGCGCGCCGTGGCGGCGCTGCCAGAACGGCTGGTCGGCCCAGCGCTGTTCCTGGCGGTAGGACAGCGCGTGGTTCCCGGTGTACGCGGTGGCGATGCCGTCCAGGAAGTCGGTGTACCCGGCGAGTGCGGCGGTGGTCCGGCCAGGGTCGGTCAGGCAGTCGGCGACGGTCCGGCCGGCGCGGGCCCCGGTGTGCAGCGCGGTGAGGATGCCCTGGGAGGAGAGCGGGTCGAAGGCGAGAGCGGCGTCCCCCGCGGCGACCCAGCCCGGGCCGGCGGCGGGCTCCAGCCGCAGCCCGTGGGCGGGCGTCCAGCGGGGGACGGGGGCCGCGGCGGGGTCGTACCCGGAGACCCGGCGGCGGACGTGGTCGGTCCGGGTGACGCCGTGCCAGAAGCCCTCGCGGGTGCGGAGTGCCGGGTCCGCGAGGTCGGGGTCGGTCAGATGGGCGACCAGGCGGCCGGCCGGGACGAGGGTGGTGTACCACCAGCCGTGCGGCACCGCCTCGACGAGCGTGCGCGCCTCGCGGTCCCCCGTCCGGAGTCCGCCGCCCTCCTCCCCGCCTTCGCCGTTCTGTCCGCTCCCTGCGCTCCCTGCGCTCTCGGGGCGGTGGACGCCGAACACGGTGTAGACGGCGACG
This sequence comes from Kitasatospora sp. NPDC002965, assembly GCF_040611255.1. Lineage (NCBI taxonomy): Bacteria > Bacillati > Actinomycetota > Actinomycetes > Kitasatosporales > Streptomycetaceae > Kitasatospora > Kitasatospora sp. NPDC002965. The sequence goes on from NZ_JBEXNT010000030.1 coordinate 65,759, forward strand.
AGGCGGTCCTGCCGGTGGCGCAGGCCCTGCCGGCGGCCGATGACACAGCGGCGGCCCGTGGCGTCGACCGTCCACCGGCTGCGCAGCTCCCGCACGGCGCCGTCGTCCCGGTCGCGGACGACCAGACGGCCGCCGTCGCGCCGCCCCAGGAGGCCGGCCCGCCGGACCTCGGCGCCGGCCGCGACCGCCGCGTCCCGGAGGAACGCGTCGAATCGGAGCCGGTCCAGGTGCCAGCCGTGGCCGTACGGATCGAACAGGTGACTGCGGCCGTGCAGGGCCGCCGAACCCCAGGCGGCGAAGGTCCCCGTGGAGCGGGGGTGCCCGGCGGCCAGGAAGGCGTCCAGCAAGCCGAGATCGCGCAGCAGCGGGCGGGCGGCGGGCGGCAGGAACTCGCCGATCCGGAAGCCGGTTTCGTCGCTGCGACGGTCGCTGCGACGGTCGCTGCGGCGGTCGTTGCCGGGGCTCGGCGGGCCGGTCCCGGCGGGGCCGCCGTCGTCGAGGAGCACGACGCGGTGGCCGGCGCCCGCCAGGACCAGCGCCGCGACGGCGCCCGCCGGGCCCCCGCCGGCCACGGCGGCGTCGACGCCGCCGGGCGCGCGTCGGGCAGCGGTCATCGGCGGTGCCGGAGGCGTACGACCTTGTCGACGTAGCCCACCGACACCTCCTCGTCGGGCTGCTCGGCCAGGGTGACGGCGCTGGCCAGCGCGGACTCGCCGAGGTCGGGGTCGGCGCCGAGCGGCACGTGCAGGGTGACCAGGTTGCGGGTGGCCGGCGGGGCGGGCTCGCGGGGGAAGGAGACCTCCGACTCGACCAGCATCTCGGCCGGGAACCGGGGGTCGTCCTCGACGCCGGGGCGGCGCTCGACGACACCGAGCCTGCCGAAGTCCTTCACCATCGCGTTGATGGTGTTGAGGTAGCCGGAGGGCAGCCAGCGGAGCCAGGTCCGCCGCTTCTCGAAGGCCGCCAGCCGCTCCGCGACCGGACGGGAGGTGTCGACCACGACGTCGTAGTCCTCCTCGGCGAGGACGTGGTTGGGCACCCGGGCGGGCCAGAAGGTGGGGAGGTACGGGTCGTACTTGGGGCCGAAGCCGGGTGCGCCGTAGCCGTACCCGGAGAGGCAGCTGGCGGTGTCGGTCTGCCACGGCACGGCCATCCACCGGGTCAGGTCGCCCGGGCCCTGGGCGTAGAGCGGACCGCCGACGGAGAGCGCGATCTCCGGGGTGAGCTTCGGCCCGTAGGACGCCGGTCGCGGGGCCCCCGGGTCGCGGTGGCGCACCCGGAACGGCCGGCTGTACAGCGTGGTGTGCCGCATCGGCCAGGTGAGTTCGCACCCGGGGTGGAACGCGTCGGCGAGGCAGAAGGACAGGGCGGCCCGGTCGAGGGCCTCGGGCCGCCGGGCGAGCGGGAGTTCGTCGAGGGACCGGGGCGGGGGTGCCTGCGGGTCGTGGTCGGCGGTGAAGTCGCCGTCGGCCCAGCGGTCCAGCAGGCGGTACTGCAGGGGGGAGAGCGTCACGTGCTGGCGCTCGGAGTCCGGGGGCAGGTTCATCGCGTCGCCGTAGATCGACGGCCAGGGTACGGGCGACATGCCGTCCCGGTCGTACGCGCGCATGGTGGCCCAGACCTGCCGGCGCAGCTCGCGGTGGGCGGGCGAGGGGTCGGCCAGCTCCGCGAGCCGGCCGGGGGCGAGGAAGTTCGCGAACCCGCCGTGCCCGAACTGGACGGCCAGACCGTGGTTGACCCACTGGAGGCCGCAGAGGCGGCGCAGCACGGGCAGCACGTCGCGGGTGAACGACACCTGCTGCGGGGCGGGGAGCAGGCCGGCGGTGACGAAGGCGTCGCGCACCAGGTCGTGCATGGTCCGTACCGAGGTGAGTTCGGGCGCGTAGTTGGGCGGTGTGGTGACCACCCAGGCGGGCTCGACCGGCACCGTCCGCCCGTCGATGCGGACCTCGGCGGTGACCGGGCCGTCGGAGACGTCGTCGTGCCAGCCGTCGTTGTTGGCGAAGGTGTCGGCGGGGGTGTCGGTGGCCGAGGCGGAGACGCCGCGCCCGCCGAGGAAGAGCAGCCGGCCGCTGTCGTCGGTGCGCAGCTCGCCGAGGTAGACCGGCCGGTCGAGGAAGGTGCCGGTGTCGAAGCGGTACTCGGCCAGGCCGGAGCGGTTCCGGCCGCGCACCGAGCGCGGGCCGGGGTCGATGACCAGGCGGCCGCGCTGCGCGGCCGGGACCTTGGCGTTGCGCAGCAGGCTGTCGTCGGTCCGCTCCGCCTCGGGGATGTCGAGGGCCAGCTGGAACTGGTACCAGGCGGCCTTCGAGTTGGCGACGTGGACGGTCCACCGCAGGTCCGCGTTGTCGGCGGTGAGTTCGGCGACCGGCTCGCCGGCGGCGTTGTAGCCGTAGACGCGGAAGCGGACGGCCTGGCGCTTGAGGGCGCCGGTGGCGTCCTTGTAGCTGCCGGTGGGCAGCGCGGGCGCGTCCTCGGTCTCCGGGGCGAGGACGTACTCGTCCGTGCTGTCGCCGACCCGTGCCACGCCGATCGCGGGGTGCACGGCGGCCCGGACGATCCGGGTGTCGCGTCCGGGCGGCGGGGTGAGCTGGGGGCGGGCGGGGCCGGGTTCGGTCGCGGGGATGCCGTTCACGTCGCGGCGCCGCGCGGCCGAGGCCAGGTAGACCGTCCTGCGGGCGTCGGAGATGCTGCCCACCGGGCGGTGCTCGGCGAGGCTGTGCCACGGGTTGAAGGCGAGGTTCTCCCCGTAGGCGGCCTGGCCGCGGGCGCGGACGTCCTGCTTGTGGAGGGTCAGCCCGGCCACCCGTACCGGCCGGCCGTCGGACTCCTCCCAGCGGACGGTGGCCCGGTCCAGGGGCATCCGGGGCGGATCGTCGCGGAACTGGAGCATCAGGTCGAAGGCCGCCGGGCCGGCCGCGAGCCGGTGCCGCAGGTCGGCGCCCAGGTACCCGGGGTCCTCGTCGGCGGGCACCGCGTCCGGGTCGCCGGGCTCGCACCCGGCCGGCACCAGGCGGTACTTGACGAAGCGTTCGAGTCCGAAGGAGTAGGGCAGCACGCTCCAGTACGTGGCCGTCAGGACGCTCTCCTCGACCTTGGCCATCGCGTCGAGGATCTCCCGGGTGACGGGGTGCTCCCGCAGGTACGGTTCGTAGTCGCCGTCGACGACGCCGGCCCGGGTGAACTCGCACATGTCGCGCGCGGTGTCGACGAAGAAGACGTCGTGGTTCTGCAGCAGCAGGTCCTGGGTGTCGGCCCCGGACTCGCCCTCCAGCAGTTTCGGGCCGGGGACCTCGTACAGCTTGATGCCGACGCCGAGGGTCGTGCGCAGGTCGGGCCGGCCGGGCACGGTGTCGCCGGAGAACCGGACCCAGGCGGTCAGCCCGTCGGTCCGCTCGTGGGCGGCCTGGAGGAAGCCGACGCGCAGCTCGGGCGGGAGGTCGGGGTCGACGGTCAGCACGCCGCGGGCCACCCCGTGCGGCTTGAGGAACACCGGACGCTGCGCGGGGTCCTGCCCGCGGGCGATCCGTGCGCCCTGGGTCCGGTCCACGAACATGTCCCGCAGCGCGGCCGCGGGGTCGTCCGCGCAGCCGGGCGGTTCCGGCTCCCCGGGGCCGGGGGTCGCGCCGGGGGAACCGGGTGTTCCGATCATGCTGTGCTCCCGTCAGTGCGGCGGCCTGCCGGTGGTCCGGCGGGCCGGCCCTCCACGTCCTGGGTCCAGCGTGCACGAACATGTCCGGAGCGGGCACCGGGGTACCGCCAAACCGGCTAGGCCCGGCGGAGGTCCGGCCGGGGGCTTCTCCGGTGCGCCCCGGGTCGCGGTCCGGGGGACATGACAGGCCGTTCCGGCCATCCGGTGGTCGTCCTCCGGTCATTCGGCGGCCGGGGCGGGTGGATGGCGTGCTTCCTTTTCCGAATCGGGCGCTCCGTTCGTGGACGGCTGCCATGCTTCCCCTCAGAACGATGTGACATGTCACATGGGTGCCCTCGACGTCCGTCGAGGGCGCCGTTACGAGGGAGGGAATCCGATGAAGCGTCTTTCCGCCGTCCTGGCCGGCGTGGCAGCCCTGGCTGCACTGACCGGCACCCAGTCCGCGTCCGCCGTCACCGCACCCACCGGTCCGGTCGGTGCCGTCGTCACCTGCGGGAGCCCGGGTGCGCCCGGCTTCCTCCAGACCAGGGCGTGTATCGAGGTGACCGGTAACCAGGTCCGCCTCTACGGCCACGCCTACCCGACCAACCCGAGCTGGGTGGCGCAGAACGTCGGCTTCCGGCTGTCCGGCAACGCCGTCAGCCTGCCCCCGCTGCCCCCGATCACGCCGAACGTCCTGGTGCCGGTCGGGGGCCGTCATGTCGGCGACATCCTGATCACGGTGCCCTGCGGCACCGCGGTGACCGCCGAGTTCAGCGTCGACCAGTTCGGCTGGCCCCCGTCGGTGGCGACGGCCTCGACCGTCGTCACCTGCTGACCCGCCCGCCCGGCCGCTGCGGTTGACCGCTCGGCCGGCCTGCGACCCCCGTCGCCCCGGGCCGCCTTCACGTCCCGGGGCGACGGGCCTGTTCGGGGTCCGTCGCACACCCCCGGGCCGCGGTGAGGCCCGGTGGCCGCCGTGGTCCGCGCCCCGGGCGGGGCCGCTTCCGGCCCGATCGGCCCTTCCGTCCCGTCCGGTGCGCGGGTGCTCGGGCTAGAACTCGTCGGCGCCGTTGCGCAGCTCCGGGGTCCAGTAGCCGGTGGCCCAGACCGCCGGGTCGACGGCGATGCCGGCCGGACCGGGGGCCCTGACGGGGACCTCCCCGCCCCCGCCGCCGAGGGTGACGGTGAAGGACGTCACGGCCTCGTTGGCCTCGTGGACCCCGCCGCCGGACAGCCTGACGACCGCGTAGGCGGGGGTGCCGGCGTCGACGACGGCGGGCGCGGCGGGCTTGCTCCCGGCGACGGAGGGGACGCTCTCGCGGTGGCTCTCCAGGAACCGGATCTGGGGGAAGTCGACGAGCCGGCAGCCGCGGCCGGAGAAGTTCCTCGCCGTCAGGACGAGGTGGGTGTAAGGCGGTCCGCCCCGGAGGGCGGCGGTGATGCTGACGTCCTTCGTGGTGCAGGCCGGGACGGAGGTGCCCGCCGGTGCGGCCGAAGTCGGGGAGCCGGTGCCGGGCGTCGCACCCGCGGGGGAGCCTCCGGCCCCGGTCTTTTCCGCACCGGTGTTCGGGGCCGGGGCCGGGGCCGACGCGCTTCCGCCGGTGCCGCTTCCGCCGCCGGCTCCGGCCGCCGGCTGCGCGGGGGAGGGTGCCGCCGCGGCGGGCGCGGTGCCGGAGTCGTTCCTGCCGCAGGCGGTCAGGGTCAGGGCGAGCGCGGCGGTGCCTGCGGCGGCCAGGGCGGTGGTGCGGTGGAGGGTGCGCATGGTGGATCCCCGCTGTCGGTGGTGTGGTGACGCACGGTCCGGTGGGACCGGGAACGACCATGCACCGTGATCCGCCCCCGCCGCCAGCGCCGGCCGCCGATCCGGGGCGCCGCGACGCCCCGACTCCCCTGGCGTGAGGAAACGCTTCCGCCTGGAACGGCGGTTCGGGGCGTTGCTGGGCGGCGGAACGGCAGGGGCGCCGGTCGCGACGACGGTCCGGGGCCGCCGGGGACACGACGAGGGCCCCCGACACGGTCGGGGGCCTCGTGGAGCGGTGCGGCGTCAAGTGCCCGGCGGGGGCGGGTGTCCGGCCCCGCCGGGGAGATCAGCAGCGGACGTTGCGCTCGCAGTCGACGAGCCGCTGGATGTAGGCGTCCAGCGCCTGGGCGCGGGCCTCGGTGACGTTGGCCTCGCGGTAGTGGCCCTGGTGGCGGAGCCTGTCGGCCTGGGCGTGGAGGTTGCGGGCCTGGGCCCGGAGCTCCTCGATGTTCACCGAGACCGACGAGCCCCGGGTGGCGGCCGAGGCGGACTCGGCGGGCGCCACGGAGAGGAGCAGGCCTCCCGCGAGTACGGCGGTGACGGCGAGCGCGGACATGCGGCGGCGCATGGTTCCCCCTGATTTTCCTGATGTTTTCCGACATGACGGTCATCCGTCGAACTGATGACCGGTCAGTAGTGTAGAAGATCTTGTCCGATGCTCGGACACCACCCACCGCTCAGCCGGACGACCGGCCCGCCGAACCCGTCCGCACCGCCCCCGCACCGGCCACCACCACCAGGGCGACCGCCAGGCACTGCCCGGCCGACAGGGCCTGCCCGAGGACCAGGAACCCGGCCAGTGCCGCGATCGCCGGGGACAGGCTCATCAGCACCGCGAAGGTCGCCGCGGGCAGGCGGCGCAGGGCCAGCAGTTCCAGCGTGTACGGCAACCCCGAGGACAGCAGTGCCACGGCGAGCCCCGGTCCCAGGACCCGCGGATCGAGCAGCGCTCCGCCCGCGGAGGCGACCCCGAGCGGCAGGCTGACCAGCGCGGCCACGGCCATCGCCAGGGCCAGCCCGTCCAGCCGGGGGAACCGGGCCCCGGTCCGGGCGTTGCACACGATGTACAGCGCGCACAGCGCGCCGGCGCCGAGCGCGAACCCGGCGCCCGCCGGGTCGAGCCCGTCGAAGCCGTCCCGCCCGAGGAGGAAGACGCCGACGAGTGCCAGTCCCGCCCACAGCAGGCTGACCGGTCGGCGCGCGGTGACGACGGACAGCAGGAGGGGGCCGAGGACCTCCAGGGTCACCGCCGGGCCCAGCGGGATCCGGTCGATCGCCTGGTAGAACAGGATGTTCATGCCACCGAGCGCGACCCCGAAGGCGCCGACCAGCGCCCAGTCCCCACGGCTGTGGCCGCGCAGCCGGGGCCGGCAGACGGCCAGCAGCAGGACGGCGGCGATCGTCACCCGCAGGGTCACCACGCCGAGAGCCCCGACGCGCGGGAAGAGCAGGGCGGCGACGGCGGAACCGAAGTGCACCGACAGGCCGGCCGCCACCACCAGTCCGATGCCGCCGAGGCTGCCGAGACCGGCGCCGGTCGATGCCGGGGCCGCGCCGGGTGCTCCCGCGGCTGCCGGTGCCGCCGCCCCCGCGGCTGCCCGTGCCGCCGCTCCTGCCGTGACCGGGTGGGACCTCGTGTTCGTCATGTCTCCACGCTAGGAAGCCGTCCGCCTCGCGGGAAATGCCGATCGGACCGCGGTTATGCTTGCCGCGCATGACCATGGAGCTGCGCCACCTGCGAGCCTTCCTCGCCATCGCCGAGGAGGGCACGATCACGCGCGCCGCGGCCCGCCTGCACATCGGCCAGCCCGCGCTCTCGCGGACGCTGCGCCGGCTGGAGGACCACCTCGGCGTGCGCCTGATCGACCGCTCCACCCACCACCTGGAGCTCACCCCGGCGGGCCGGGCGTTCCGCGACCGGGCCGCCGCCGCGGTGGCGGCCGTGGAGGCGGCCCTCGATCCCCGCGCCCTGACGGTCCTTCCGCTGCGCCTCGGTCACCCCTGGGCCGCGCTCGGCGACCACACCATCCCGTTGCTGCGCCGCTGGGACGAGGAGCACCCCGACGTGCCGTTGGAGCTGCGGCGCATCGACGACCGGACGGCCGGGCTCACCCGGGGCAGGGTCGACGTCGCCCTGCTGCGCGGCGAGGTGGCGACGCCGGGCCTGGTGACGGAGCTGCTGCTGGAGGAGGAACGGGTCGCGGTGGTCCCGGCGGACAGCGACCTCGCCGAGCGCGACGCCCTCACGCTGGCGGACCTCGCGGCGTGGCCTCTCGTGCTGAACACGGTGGCGGGCACGACCACCCTGGACCTCTGGCCCGCCGCCGTACGCCCGACGGTGACGATCGAGGTCACCAACACGGACGAGTGGCTCACGGCCGTCGCGGTGGGCCGGGCCGTGGGCGTCTCGACGTCGGCCACACCCCGGCTGCACCGCCACCCCGCCCTCGCCTACCGGCCGCTGACCGACGCACCGCCGGTGCCCCTGCTGCTGGCCTGGCGGCGCGGAGTCCCGGCGCACCCGGCGATCCCGGATCTCGTCCGGCTGACCCGCGAGCTGCTGGCCGACCGCTGAGGGCGGAACGCCGGAAGGCGCCGCCCGGGCCCATCTCTGCTCCGCACACGCATGATTGACACATCGTGAGACGCCCGGTCCTGCACCCCGTCAGGGGGATGACGTGGCGACTTTACCTCCCTATGGTCTAGTCCATGTTGAACGCATCACTGAGATCCGTGTGCGGGGCGGTGGCCCTGGCGCTTGCCGCCGCCCTCGCCGCCGCAGGACCGGCCGAGGCCGCGCCCAACCCGCCCGCCCAGCGGCTGAGCTGGGCGGACTGCCCGCCCGACCCCTCGTCCGTGCCGGTGGACCCCCGCCTGCGCTGCGCCACGCTCCGCGTCCCCCTGGACTACCGGGCGCCCTCCGGGAAGACCATCGAGATCGTGGTGTCCCGGCTGAACACCGCCAAGCCGGGGCTGCGCCGGGGCGTCCTGGTCCACAACGGCGGCGGCCCGGGAGTGGCCAGCCTGCACATCCCGAGCAGCCGCGTGAACGACTACCCCCAGGACGTGCTGGACCGCTACGACCTGGTCAGCTTCGACCCGCGCGGCGTCGGCTACAGCACCCCCGTCACCTGCGGGCGCACGGCCGCGCAGAACCCCAACGAGCTCGTCTTCCCGTTCCCCGGCCCCGACGGCTCCATCGCCCCCAACGTGCGGTTCGCCCGCGAGGTCGCCAGGGACTGCCTGGCCAACGGCGGCGAGCTGATCCGGCACCTGAACACGGCCAACACGGCGCGCGACCTCGACCGGATCCGCGCCGCCCTGGGCGAGCCGCGGATCTCCTACCTGAGCGCGTCCTACGGCACCTACCTGGGCGCCGTGTACGCGGAGCTGTTCCCCGGGCGCACCGACCGGGTCGTGCTCGACTCCAACGTCAGCCCCAACGTCACCTGGCAGGAACGTTTCGCCCTCCTGGACCAGGCCAGTGAGGCCCGCTTCGGCGACTTCGCCGCCTGGGCGGCCGCGCGCGACGCCGACCTCCACCTCGGTGCGACGCCCGCCGCCGTGCGCCGGAACTACCTCGCCCTCGCCGAGAAGCTCGACCGCACCCCGGTGACGCACCCGGTGGCCGGGCCGGTCAACGGCGGCCTGTGGCGCGCGATCTACCGCTTCGACGCCTACCACGCCGCGTTCTTCCAGGAGATCGCCGACTGGTGGATCTACCTCGCCGCCGACGGCAACGGCCCGGCCCCGTACTGGTGGCTGAACCGCACGACGCCCGGGATCCCCGCGGACAACGACGTGGCCGCGCTCTTCGCCGTGGTCTGCAACGACAGCCCGGCGCCGCGCAGCACCGCCCGCTACCAGCGGAACGTGACCGCGAGCCGGGCCGCGTACCCGGTCCTGGACGGCCTGGGCGCCAACATCTGGCCCTGCGCGTTCTGGACCGAGCCGCTCGAACCGCAGGTCCGGATCACCGACCGGGGGCCCGCCAACGTCCTCCTCCTGCAGACCGCCCGCGACGCGGTGACCCCGTACGAGGGAGCCCTCGCCATGCGGTCCACGCTGGGCCGGCGCGCCAGGATGGTCACGGTCGACGGCGGCAACCACGGCGCCTACGACCCCGGCACCCCGTCCTGCGCGGTCACCGCGGCCAACCGCTTCCTGGCCGACGGCGTGCTGCCCGCGCGCGACCGGTTCTGTGCCGTGGACCCGGTGGCCGCTCCCGCCGGAGCGGCCGCGCCGAGGTTCGCGCGCCCCGGAGTGCAGGCCCTCGCCTGACGCCCCGGCCCCGAGCCCCGGCCTGACGCCGCCGCCGGACCGTCCGCCCCCCGTGCGGCCGGCTCCCCGGCGTCCGGCCGGGGTGGCCGGGGCGCGGGGGGCGCCCCCCCCCCCCGCCCCCCCCCCCGCCCCCCCCCCCCCGCGCCCCGCCCCCGACGAAAGA